>JAIFMH010000001.1 GCA_020048595.1 Bacteroidota bacterium
TTGAAGTAAGCACATCATGCTGTGGCGACGAAATGAATTTCCCGCTTCATTTAATGTTGGGCGAAGCAACCGAAAATACTGAAGCACAGGTTCGCAGCAATTATCGCGAATATTTTATTTATTCCCCGCTTTTCAACGACCAGAAGGATAAACTGGCTGAAGTTAGGCTTCTCTTTGCCAGAATCCGTTTACTGATTGCAAATGTTGATTTTACTTCGATCAGGAATTTTGAGAACCGGGTTGTAAAAATCACTCCCAGCCGTTACGGTTATGTTGATTTATCCGACCGTTGCATTCCATACAATTACAATGTGATTGATGAAGGGAATGAATTATACCGCTACTGGAGTTACGAAAAAACCAGGCGTGGCAATTACCGCTTCAACCTGGGATATAATGCTAATCAATACTGCTTTGCCGATAATGTGGTGCATCCCTTGCTTTACGATATCGAACGATTTGATTTCTTTAGGATTGAAGGGCATATTGGGAAAAATATAACTAACGCCATTACTTTGATAAAGACACTTCAGCAGGAAAACAATCTGCCGTTTGATATTGCGGCGTTGAGTGCCGATTACATTGGAGCTTTGGTGAGAGGCGAAGAGCCAAACTGCGTTATCCAGGACCTGGAGAGCAATTACCGGATGATCATTGCCGAACTCATCTGCAAAGTGCATGATTCATTTTGTTTTGCTGCCAAGCTGCCTTATGCTTTACCCGACCGGATCGTAAATTTCACGGCTGCCAATTTTGCCAAAGCATCGGTTGAAGATGCAACCACCATTAAGAGCACGCTGGCATTTAATCCCAATCTCACCGAGAAGATCAGTCATCCGTTTACATCTTCGCTTGTAAGCGAATTCCAGGCTATAAAGCAATATACCAAAGGCGATACACTTCTGAAACTCTGCAATCCCGGTGCCAATACCATCGGTGCTGCATATATAAAGATGGCCGGAAAATTTGCAAACCCGGTTTCAGTAAATACTGATCTTCCTGTTACGTCTATTCAATTCCATGCTTTCGAATTTATTGATGCCATTGAAAGCATCCTTGAACTGGTTATGAATAATGAACTGGCTGATATTAATACTGCTGATCTGAAAAGCCGTAACGAACGCCTCGAAAAAGAAGTGAGCGTAATCAGCGCTTTTGCCATCCTGTTTTTGCAGAAGCTGGAAAGCAACGATCAATCAAGTTTGTCGGATCTGGCATCGGATTTATACCTCGATTTGCTGGTATTTAACCTTCAGACCATCCTGAATTTATGTTTTGTCGAACAGGTCGAAGCCCTGAAAAGCGAATACAACCGGCGCATGGCGCAGTACCGCCTGGCGAAAAACTTCAGCTATTATTTTAAAACACATGGTGGTATCGAGCATAAAGCCGGTGTGCCGCGTGGCGGAACCTTTATCCTGGTGTACCACGAAGAACGCAGGAACCGCTTTATCGATAGAAACGCGCTGTTTGTAAATAAGGATCTTGGTAACCTGATGGTTTCCCGTTTCCGCGATTTGATTCAGACTGATGTTCCTTTAGATACATTGACATACCAGACAAAATTACTTCAAACTTCTATTTTGTATAAAGATCCTGAATTGTATGTGAGATTTAAGGATGTCCTCTCCAAATACCTTGATGAATGCAAGGATTTACCTGAAGAAAAACGCAAAGAAATTACCGAAATTTTAGACCGGGAGCCCAAGCCAAAACAGTTTGAACTTACCAACGGCATGGTAATCGCCGATTTTTACATCCCGTATATGTGCTGCAGCGATTGTCCTCCGATTGCCTACATTTTACCTGAAAAGCAAGAAGAGCCGGTAGAAACGCCAACGATAAAAATTGACAAAAACAGTTTCTGCAGCAATGATTCGACGATTTTCCCGATAACTGTGACTCCGCAAGGTGGAGTTGTTACAGGTTCGGGAGTGAGCGTGCAAAATGGCAACAATTATTTTTTCAGTCCCGCTAACGCAGCTGTTGGATTACATACTTTATCATACACTGCAAACGGGAAAACGGCTAATGTTCAGGTTGAAGTGATCCAGGCACCTGTCGCAAAATTCTCTTATGTGGTAACAGTAAACGGGGCAACCTCAGTATTGACACTGACCAACGAAACTGCCGGACGGACAACTCAAACCACTTACGAATGGTTCCGCGACGGAAAATCATTTTCGAAGGAAGAAAACCCGGCTCCGTTTGAATTTAAGACAGCTGGTCCTGTAAAATCAATAACATTAAATGTAACAAACGGAATCTGCCAGGGCAATCAGAAACAGGAAATAGTTATGCCTGCCGAAGATCCTACCATTAAGATTGATAAGGATAGTTTTTGCAATAATGACCAGTCTGTATATCCAATTTTAGTTACTCCGGCAGGAGGCATTGTGAGTGGTGATGGAGTAAATACAAATGCTGACGGAACTTCCTTTTTTATTCCGGCAACCGTAATAAATCTGGGTAAGGTTGTTCTTACTTATACTGTAAATGGCAAGTCAGTAACCACAACTGTTGAAGTATTTGAAACGCCTGTTGCCCAATTCAGTTTCGAAACAAAAACTGAAGGCGGTGAAATGACGGTTGGATTTAAAAATGAATCCAGAGGAATAAGTGATAAAACCAAGTACGAATGGTTTATCGACGGTAAACAGTTTTCCGAAAAACGCGATCCTGATCCTATTACATTCAAAACGGCAACGCTGCCACACACTATTCTGTTAAAGGAAACAAACGGGCAGTGTCAGTCCGAGATCAGCCTGGTGATTAATAATGAAATTGAAGAAAGGGCTTTTTCAGTTTGCAGCAACCAGAAAAGATTTGGCATTGGACCCAATTTATTGCCAACAGATGTTGTAAAAGTGCTGGATAGCGGGGGCTTAAAATTGAGAGAAACTACTCTTGAATTTTCGCCGGCTTCTACTGCCGTTAGTCAGACTACAGCTTTCCGGGTTTCCTATACGATAAACGGAAGACAGGTTAATGTTATCATTACCCTGATAGTTGTTGATTCAGATTTCATGATGAAACTCACTCGTAATACGTCACCGGTTGCTAATTTCCCGACTCTACTGACACTTACTGCTAAGGAAACTGACGCGTTAAAATACAACTGGGATTTAACCGTTGCAAATGGACGAGTTCTGAACTTTACCACCAGGGAAGTTATATTTAACTACCAGCAGAACGATGTTTTCCCGGGCTCCCTTGTAACAATAAGATTAACCGTGACCAAAACTGATCAGACAGGGATTACCTGCGAGAACTCAGCACAGTTTGTTTTAACCGATTCCATTTTTAACAAACACATGAACGCGGGCGCATTTGACAACCATACAACTGCATAATGCGGGCAGAGAACCAACATATCATCCAGAAGCAAACCATCGAAATTGAATTTGAAAATATTGATGATTCATTTGGTGTGCAGGATCGTGTTGCCCAGGTATTTTATGAAAACCTGCAGCCACGGATGGAAATATTGCTGGATGAAATGTTTGGGAAAGATCAGTTCGCTTCAATTGACAAACTCGAAATCGATTTAGGACTACTGAGTATAGAAAACTGGGAACAGGAATTCGCCGCACAGGCAATCCTGAAGCTCAAAGAAGGATTGGTACAGGTAAACAGTAAAGCGGTTGATATTAAAAAGATAGATGAAACAACCGCTGCTGAAACGTTTTTCTTTTACCTTGAAAACGGTTTCCTGCCCTGGAACAAACGCATCAATACCATATCTGAATTGGAGCAACTTATAAAAGTTGAGGACGAATTCATAATCCGGCTTAAAAAGCTAATCCTACAAAAACTGAATGTTGCAAAACGCCTGGCTTCTCAGTTTTCGGAGGAATTTATTTCAAAACTGCTTACTGCTTATACTCAAAACAGAAAACAGGAATCAGAATCGCTCTCAGCAATAACCGAAAAAGTCAACGCTATGGAAAGCGTTTTATTCAGACAGGATAGAAATCAGAAACAATTGATAAATGAGACTTTTTTGACAGTTTTTGCTTCAGAGAATTACAAAATCCGGGAGCTTGAGTTCTTTACGTTCCTGCTTTCTAAAGTTGAAAACAATGATAATCTGAAATCAGAAACAGGAGAAATAATAAGAAAACTGCGTGCTCAACCCGAAAAGCAAAATCTGGAAAAAGAAGAAATACTAACGGAATCCACACTAATTCAGCGCCAGGAAAAAACATCAGAAAAACCTGATGAACCAATTGACCTGGAAAACCAGCAACATGAAACAAGAAACAAGAAACCTTTTTCTGAAAGCACAAAACCTTCCGATACTATCTACATCAACAACGCCGGTTTGGTTTTACTGCATCCGTTTCTCCCTGCTCTTTTCAGCCATTTAAAACTAATTGAAGAAAATGCATGGATCGATCAATCGTCTATTTACAAAGCAGTTATGGCAACGCAATTTATGGTAACCGGTAAGGATGAAACCGAAGAATTTGACCTGGTACTCAATAAAATTTTATGCGGTATCGCTGTTGATGAAGTTGTTCCAACCACAACTCTGCCTGATGAAGAAACAAAAACCGAATGTGATGTTTTATTGATGGAAGTGATAAAACATTGGGATGTGTTAAAAAACACAAGCATTGCCGGTTTGCGTGAAGGATTTTTGCAGCGCTCCGGAAAACTATCAAGAGTTGACGACGGCTGGCTTTTACAGGTTGAACAAAAAGCGATCGATGTCTTACTAAATCACCTTCCATGGGGAATCGGAATAATTAAATTACCATGGATGAATGAAATGCTTGTTGTAGAATGGATATAACAGCTACTACAGTCTTAATACTTTAAATTATGCAGACACATACAACCTCCGAAAAAGGCAGAAGTAACTTTTCTGGTGCTTCACATAAAAATAAATCACAGCCATTTTTTACACCTGTAAAAGTACAACCAAAGCTAACAATAGGTGAAGCTAACGATCCCTATGAACTGGAGGCTGATGCTGTTGCTGAGCGAGTAGTACGAATGCATATTCCACAAAGTAATACCGATGGTTATATCGGAAATAAATCATCATTTTTCTCTCAGGTTCCTGTATCAACCCAGGTTGTAAACCGCAAATGTGCTAAATGCGAAGAAGAAGAGAAAATCCAAAAGAAAAGCCAGGGACACGAAAATATTGGTCTGGAAGCACCTTCAGGTATAACTGAGGTTCTGAATTCACCAGGGCAGCCTCTACCGGCTCAGGCAAAGAGCTTTTTTGAACCCCGATTCGGGCGTGATTTTGGCAATGTAAAAATTCATACTAATTCCCTTGCTGCAAAATCAGCTGACAATATAAATGCACTGGCATACACAAGCGGTAACAACATTGCGTTTAATCAGAATCAGTTTTCGCCTGATACCGAAAGAGGTAAAAAGTTACTGGCTCATGAATTAACTCATGTTGTACAACAAGTAAATGCATCCGAAACTCAAAATAATACAAACACCACATCTTCTTTTATTCAACGTACACCAACACCCGGAACTTCTGTAAGCCCTGCAACTGCACCGGCAACCACAACAGGAAGTGCAACTGTAACGCCTGCTACCGAAGCTGATGTCCGGCAAATGGTAAATGATGCTACAGAAATGCTCGTAAGAAGTGTTGAGTTCTATCAACTAGCCAGGGTTGATGATGCCGTAGTTGAGCGGGTGCTGACAAGCTGGATACAAATGGCCGCAATTTATCCTGATTTAATTGCATCGCGATTAAACAATGATGATGCTTTACTCCAGGCTTTCAAATCCGCCTTTAATAATGCGGTAAGGACTTTATTTACCCGCCGCGCAGCACAACCAGGAGCCACAACCTCTGTTATCAATCTCTATTTAAGCAATCTGCACCGCCTGCCAGGTTGGAGTTGGCCCGATGTAGCAAGTTTCAATTTAACCAACGAAGTCCAGCGAAGGGCTTTTATCACCACCTATACAACTTCACTCAACGATAGTTCTATATTCCAAGGCTTCACTGCTATTACTTCAGCCCAGCTTGTGAGTGTTTTAACATATCTATTTACTCTTACAACCGATACACAAAATATGCTGGCAGCAAACCTGGGTAATGATGCTACTTTATTAGCAGGGCTTCAAACTGCTTACAGGGCTGCTATTAATTCATTGCTATTCAGGGCTGCAACTGCAATGTCGGGGCAAACGGTAACAGGTTTGTTTATGAGATACCGGTATCAGAGTACAGGAAAGATACACGAATGGGCTGACCAGCAGATTTCAGGTATGACGGTAGCCGTTCCATTGGGCCAATCCGCAGATCCTTTAACCGGCGAGATCAATTTCAGGTTCAACAATTATGCAATCACTATGCGCGGCGATGGCTCGCAAACAGAGGACGGAGCCACAACACATGCCGAATTTGCGCAGGTTAACATACCATACCAGTATGATACAAGAACAAACCGAATAACATCATTCACACCTCCGGCTGCTCCTTCAGTTACCATATGGACCGACTATGGATACCAGTCTCGGATATCATGAAAGAACACATAGCAGGGACTTTCTGCGATTTATGGCAAATACGCCTCCTCCAACTTTCACCGGAACTGTTGGCATGACAGTTACACAATTCCTGGCAGCTATTACAGCGTACAGAAGGTCTCTGGCCCGGATTTCGAGAGATTCGGAACTTGCTACCGATTGTGTTGGCACCCCCAATATTGTGCAGTACCACACAGCGCATGGTACGCGTACAACGGTCACATGTCCCTGATAAATCCTGAACTGATGAATTGCACTTTTACTGAATGCATTATTTGAAGTACCTTAATTAATTTGAAACAGATAGTAGCACCGATCTTTTTGCCATCACACTCAAAAATACTCCCCTCGCCCCCATAAACAACATCATCGCCAGCCACAAACCGTTATTACCCAATACCGGTTCCAATATGTAATACGACGGCAGGAAAATTAATGTTGTGATCAAAACCATACTGTTCCGCATTGCCTTGGAAGCGGTTGCTCCCACATAAATCCCATCCCAGATAAACGCTGCAAACGTAATTACCGGGACCAGCACAATCCAGAACATAAATGGTTGTGCCGCTGTAAGTGTAATGGCATCATTGGTAAGTAACCGCAGGATAAAACCTCCGCCAACCATGAATATCAGAGTAAATGAAAGTGCAATTGCTCCGCCCCAGATAAAAAGCCTTCGGATTACTTTTTTCAGCATTGCGCTATCGCCTGATCCTATATACCGACCAGCCAGCGCTTCGGCAGCATAAGCAAAGCCATCCACAAAGTAAGAGAAAAAGTAAAAAAACTGGAACAGCAATGTATTTACTGCCAGAATAGTGTCACTTGTATTGGCAGATTGCGTGGTGAAAAACGAAAGTGTGAATATGAGGCAAAGCGTGCGGATAAAAATATCTTTATTTACATGAAAAAACCGAACGAAAGCCTTGCGGTTAATAGCTTCAGTAAAGCTGACATACTTCCTGAGTTTCGGCCAGTAGAAAGAAAGCAGAAACAGTCCCAGCAACAACCCACCGTACTGACTGATCACATTAGCCCATGCCACGCCATTGCTTCCCATTCCCAAAAATTTGATAAATAGAAGACTTAATAACACATTCAGCAGATTTATGCTGATAGCCAATATCATAGGCAAACGGGCATTTTGCATACCAATAAACCATCCGATTAATGCATAAATAAAAAGTGTGGCAGGTGCAGCATATATTCGTATGTTGAAATATTCATGCGCCAGTGATTCAACAGAAGCACTGCTATTGACCAGACTAAATGCTGCCCAACTAAGCGGCCATTGCATCAAGATCAGAAATAAACCTCCACCAATTGCAAATACCATTGATCGGATTAAAATATTTCCGGCTTCAGCAAAATTTCGCTGCCCGTAGGCCTGCGCTGTGAAACCGCTTGTTCCCATTCGCAAAAAACCGAAAGCCCAGAAAATAAAGCTGAAAACCATCCCACCCAAAGCCACGGCACCCACATATTTCACTGATCCAAGATGACCCATTAAACCCAGATCAACCATCGCCAGAAGTGGGATAGTAATATTCGTAACAATATTGGGGATGGCAAGACGAAGGATACGACGATTTAGCAATTGTAATTATTTTGAGAATGCAAAGATGGGGATTTTTAACACGGAGACACAGAGAGCACGTAGAGACACGTAGATATTCTTTCTCTAAAATTGTGATTGAATGATACTTTCAAACTTAAATGATAAAAACATCATTCTACTCACTTCAGACAATCACTGCTTCAAAGTGTTCCTTCGTGTTCTTAGGTCCTCAGTGGTTTCCTTTCCTTAAAACAAATCAAAAAAATAATATCCCCCAAAGAAGATACAACTAATTCCTCAGTGTTCATCCGTGTCCTCTGTGCCTCCGTGGTTTTAATGCCTTTACAAAAGCATTTTTAAAATGCTGAATCAATCAAACAAAAATAGTATTACCTTTGCCCAAGTTTTAATAGGATTCTCTCCGGATTTTTTTATCAATACATAGATTTTCTATAAGCCGGTTAAAACCAGGCAAGAATAACACCGATTTCAATAACCTTACTTCAATTACTTTATTTCCAAAAAGGCCTTCTGGCAATATATGCAAAGCACCTACAGTATGGAATACAACACCACCCGCGGCTCCATGAAGATTTCCGAATATGGCCGGAATATTCAGAATATGATCCTTTATATTGCTTCGCTTCCCGATCGCGAGCAAAGGAACCGATTAACATCAACCCTGGTAAATATCCTGGCCATTATGAATCCGGATATGCGCGACCAGGTTGATATCAAGCATAAACTTTACGATCATGTGCACCTGATGTCGGATTTTACACTTGATATCGATTCACCATATCCTGTTCCACCGCGCCCCGAAGAAGCACCTACTCCTGCCAGGGTTCCTTATACCCAGGAAAATATTAAACTCAGACCTTACGGCAAATACATGCAGCGCATGATTGAAAAGGCTGTAACGTACGAAGAAGGTGAAGAAAAAGATGCACTGGTGAAGACTATTGCCAATAACCTCAAGAAAATGTATCTGAACTGGAACCGCGATTCAGTTAATGATGAGTTGATTCACGAACATCTGAGTTTACTTTCGGGCAAAAAACTTAAACTCCGCGACGACGACCGCCTGCACTCAACTACTGATATACTCAAAGCCAATAAGCAACAAGCTCTCGATAAGCAGAAACAACCTTTCCGAAAGCATAAGTTTACAGGTAAGAATAACGAAAATAATGGCCGAAAAAAGAAATTCGGCAAAAATTAAACAGACGTTCCTTTCAAAATAATACCGGAGGGTTTCACAACAGTGAAGCCCTCATTTTTTTATAAACAATTCTTTTCCCGGTTTCATCCATTGCAATCGCAAATTTTTTAATTTCGGCATTGAAAACAATCTGATCCAATGAGTTCATTCGAGATACAAGGCGGCCTTCAATTAAAAGGCAATATTACTCCGCAAGGAGCTAAAAACGAAGCTTTACAGATACTCTGCGCTGTGATGCTGACCTCAGAAGAAGTCACAATTAATAACATTCCTGATATTCTGGATGTAAATAAACTAATTGACCTGCTGGCCGCTTTAGGTGTTATTGTTACGAAAAAAAGTACAGGTAGTTATACGTTTAAAGCCGAATCTATTGACCTGGATTATATGGAAACGGAAGAATTCCGTAAACTGGCATCTAGTCTGCGAGGATCAGTTATGATTTTGGGACCAATGCTTGCCCGTTTCGGGAAAGGAAGCATTCCAAAACCCGGTGGGGATAAGATTGGACGACGACGCCTCGACACACATTTTATCGGTTTGCATAAACTAGGCGCGTCCTTTGATTTTGACTCAGTAAAAGGATTTACCCGAGTAACAGCGCCGAAACTCAAAGGAGCTTATATGCTGCTTGATGAAGCTTCGGTAACCGGAACCGCCAACGTACTTATGGCTGCTGTATTGGCCGAAGGCAAAACCACCATTTTTAATGCAGCCTGCGAACCATACCTGGTACAACTGAGCGAAATGCTGGTTCGTATGGGTGCTAAAATTGAAGGGATTGGTTCAAACCTCCTTAAAATTGAAGGCGTTGAGAAACTAAAAGGAACTTCGCATACCTTATTGCCCGATATGATTGAAGTTGGCAGTTTTATTGGCCTTGCCGCCATGACCCGCAGTGATATTACCATCTGTAATGTTAATTACTCCGCCTTGGGAATTATTCCGGATGTATTCAGGAAACTGGGAATTATTATCGAACATCAGGGCGATAATATTCATATCCCGGCACAAGACCATTACGAAGTGGAATCATTTATGGACGGAGGAATTATGACCATCTCCGATGCTCCCTGGCCTGGTTTTACTCCCGACCTCATCAGCGTTATACTTGTAACTGCCATCCAGGCAAAAGGAAGTGTGCTGGTACACCAGAAAATGTTCGAAAGCCGCTTGTTCTTTGTCGACAAACTGATTGATATGGGAGCGCAAATCATACTTTGCGATCCGCACCGTGCAACGGTAATTGGATTAAACCGCGAACACAGGCTCAAGGCAATCCGTATGTCATCGCCCGATATCAGGGCTGGTGTAGCACTTTTAATTGCAGCTCTTTCGGCTAAAGGGACGAGTATCATTGATAACATCGACCAGATTGATAGAGGATACCAGAATATTGACGGAAGGTTAAATGCGATCGGAGCACAGATACGAAGGGTATAAGGGAGTTTTCGACAAAGAGACTAGGAGAAGAGCGACTGGGCGACATGGCGACTGGGCGACAGTGAGAGGCAAAAAGTATACTATTTACTATTTTTTAGAAACTCTGCCAAATTGGCCTTACTTCCCGAATGGCAGATTATTTGTTACACAAAACTTACATTTAACTAAATCATTCATCATTTTTACGACTGATGAAGCATGAGTTATTTTACATCACTGATAATCAGGACCTTGAAAAATGTTTAATCGCATGAAGCAGAAAAAGAATACGGAAAAATCCGAAGACAAAACTGTTTTTGAAACAGTAACTGACAATATTGCAGAACAAAATGCACAACCTGCGACAGAACAGGAACAAACTATTGCAACCCCAAAACTATATACTGAAGAAGAATACCAGTCGAAAGTCAACGAACTGAATGACAAATACCTGCGATTGTATTCCGAATTTGATAATTTCCGCAAACGTACTTTTAAGGAAAAAATTGACCTGAGCCGGACAGCTTCTGAAGACATAATTACAGAATTGTTGCCTGTACTTGATGATTTCGACCGGGCTATTGCGTCAATGGGTGTAACAGATAACATTGAAGCAATTAAGGAAGGCGAACAGCTGATACATGCCAAAATGAAAGCTATTTTTGCATCGAAAGGCCTCCAGGAAATAAAAAGCATCGGGGAGACTTTTGATACCGACTTCCACGAAGCCATTACTAGTATACCTGCACCCACTAAAGATCTTAAAAATAAAGTTGTAGACGAAGTACAGAAAGGATATACCCTTCACGATAAAGTAATCAGGTTTTCGAAAGTTATTACAGGAAGCTAATTGCACCAATTCGCAACCTGAACATTAATACCTATCAAAAATCATATACCAAAAAGAAACACCGTGACTAAACGAGATTACTACGAAATACTAGGCGTTACACGCAATGCAGGCGATGCTGAGCTTAAAAAGGCTTATCGCCAGATGGCTCTTAAATTTCATCCCGACAAGAATCCCAATAATAAAGAAGCTGAAGATAAATTTAAAGAAGCTGCCGAAGCCTACGAAGTTCTTAGCGATCCCGAAAAGCGCAAACGCTACGATCAATACGGTCACGATGGACTGAGAAATGGCGGTGGCGGCGGATTCAGCGGAGGCGGAATGAATATGGAGGATATTTTCAGTCATTTCGGGGATATTTTCGGGGGTGCTTTTGGTGGTGGTGGTTTTGGTGGTGGTCAGCAACGTGGCGGAAGGCGCGTTAACCGTGGAACAAACCTCAGGGTTAAAGTTCGTTTAACACTCGAAGAAATAAATACCGGCGTTGAGAAAAAGATAAAAGTAAACAAATATATTTCCTGTACGTATTGCAAAGGATCAGGTGCCGAAGGCGGATCGGCATATTCGACCTGCCAGACCTGCCGCGGAACCGGACAGGTTACTCGTGTTACCAATACATTCCTTGGACAGATGCAGACCAGTTCTACATGCCCAACCTGTAGCGGCGAAGGACAGATTATTCAGCACAAATGCGTTCATTGTTCAGGCAACGGCGTTGTAAAAGGCGAAGATGTTATCAGCATCGACATCCCTGCCGGAGTTTCTGACGGTATTCAACTTTCGGTTAACGGAAAAGGAAATGCCGCAGCCCGCGGTGGTGTTCCCGGCGACCTTATCATTCAGATTGAAGAAGCGCCACATGAAAACCTTCACCGTGAAGGCAATAACCTGCTTTACGATTTGTATATCAGTTTCCCGGATGCAACATTAGGCAGTTCCGTAGATATTCCAACCCTCGACGGGAAAGCACGAATCAAAATTGAACCCGGCACACAAGGCGGGCGAATGCTAAGGCTTAAAGGCAAAGGGCTGCCATCAATAAATTCGTATGGCAAAGGCGATTTACTGGTAACCATTAATGTATGGACACCACGTAACCTTAACCGGCAGGAAAAAGAAATACTGGAAAAACTACAAACAGCAGATAATTTCAAACCACAGCCTGGTGCCCGCGACAAAGGATTTTTCGACCGGATGAGAGAATATTTTCAATAAAACCCATAATCCCGGAATTCAGGAAATGAACGTAAACACCCACGTCAATTTTCTGATTTAACAAATTCCTCTTTATTAAACATATCAAAAGCAGTCTTTAAACTTAATGGCTGCTTTTTTTTTGTTAAAATATGGGAAACGATCCTGATAACTCACATAATTCGTAATTTTACCCGGATTTATAATTACTACAAAGCATTTCATACATATATAGATTATAACCAATGATTCTGCAAGCAAATTCAGTTACCAAAAATTTTGGCGACTTTACCGCACTCAACAAGGTTAGCATTCATGTTCCCGAAAACAGTATTTTCGGGCTGCTTGGCCCAAACGGTGCCGGAAAAACTACGCTGATCCGTATCATAAACCAGATAACCGGTCCCGACGAGGGTGAGGTAATCTTCGACGGCAAAAGATTAAACCCCAATCACATTTCCATGATAGGCTATCTGCCCGAAGAGCGTGGTTTGTATAAAAAGATGAAAGTCGGCGAACAAGCTCTGTACCTGGCTCAGCTAAAAGGACTCAGTCATCACGATGCACGTCAGAGGTTAAAAAAATGGTTCGAGAAATTTGAGATCCAGGAATGGTGGGATAAAAAAGTGGAAGAACTGTCGAAAGGCATGCAACAGAAAATACAGTTTGTGGTAACAGTAGTTCACGAGCCCAAGTTGTTGATTTTCGATGAACCATTCAGCGGTTTCGATCCTATTAATGTAAACCTGTTGAGGGATGAAATACTGGAACTCCGCAAAAACGGATCAACAATCATTTTCTCAACTCACAATATGGCTTCGGTTGAAGAACTCTGTGATAATATTGCATTGATTAATAAATCGGTAAAAATACTGGATGGCCCTGTAAAAGAGATCAAACGGAAATATTTCACCAACAGCTATCATGTTCAATACCAGGATTTCAACAGCACGCCATATCAGATTCATGAACCGGGATTTGAAATCCTGGAATCATCAATTGAAGACGGCGTTTGCTCTGTTACTTTCCGGTTACCTGCATCAAAAGGCCCGAACGATCTGCTTGCTGCCATGATACCTCATGTAAGTGTGATCGCTTTTAATGAATTGATCCCTTCAATGAATGATATTTTCATCTCTACAGTTAATGCCGTTAATGCCAATCATATCCTGGAATCCTGAAAATCAAAGCCATGAATAAAATATTTTTAATCATACAACGCGAATACCTGACTAAAGTAAAGAAAAAGTCATTTATTATTATGACTATTCTTGGCCCCATACTGATGGCGTCCTTGTTTATTCTGCCCGTTTATTTAGCCACCCGCCAGGATGACAAACAACTTGTTAACGTATTGGATGAAACAGGATTGTTTTTCAGCAAATTCGAAAACAGCGGAAACTATACGTTTATTCCTGTAACATCAAGCCTGCAGGAAGCAAAAACAACCCTGTCGGAAAAAGGAGATTATATGTTGTTGCATATTCCTGCAACGCAACTCAATATCCCCGACAATGCCATCATTTATTCGGATAAGCAGCCTACGCTCAATCTGAAAGGATATATTTCGGGAGTAATGAGCAAGGAACTTGAAAAGCACAAACTTGCCGCTGAGATAAGGAATGAAATACTGCGCAATACTCCCGGATATAAAGCCGGTGGCGATACTACCGCCGTTGACCTGATGAGCGAAACAATCCTGAAAAATATTCGTACTGAAGTTGAAATCACAACTTATAAAACAGGAGAAGGTGGCGAAGAGCAGAAAAGTTTTACCGAACTGACAATGGTTGTAGGCTACGTGGGAAGTATCATGATTTATATGTTCATTTTCCTTTTCGGAGCACAGGTTATGCGCGGCGTAATTGAAGAAAAAACCAGCAGGATCATCGAAGTAATTGTTTCGTCAGTTAAACCGTTCCAGCTGATGATGGGCAAAATCATCGGCGTTGCTTTGGTTGGACTCACTCAGTTCCTGCTTTGGATTGCTTTTACGTTTATTATAATTACGGCGGTTCAGACTGCTTTCCCTGAACAATTCAAGAAAACACAGACACAAGAGGCAGGAATATCCGGTAAGAGTGTTGCTCTTCCTAACGAAACAGCACCTGCAGCACCAAATTCAATTACTGCCGATACCGGTAACGATGATCTGAATGAAATTTTCGAAGCCTTTTCATCCATCAATTTACCGGTCATGATCATGGCGTTCCTGTTCTACTTCCTTTTTGGATATTTACTGTATGGTGCACTTTTCGCAGCTATAGGAGCGGCTGTTGACAACGAAACAGATACGCAGCAATTTATGCTACCGATTACCGTTCCGTTAATTTTCTCACTAGTTGTAGCACAAACCGTAATACAGAATCCTGAAAGTCCGCTGGCTTTCTGGCTCTCAATGATTCCGTTTACCTCACCGGTTATTATGATGGTCCGCATACCTTTTGGTGTTCCAACATGGGAAATAGCACTATCTGCCGGAATACTGGTAATCGGATTTCTAGGCACTACCTGGCTGGCAGCAAAAATTTACCGTACCGGTATCCTTATGTATGGAAAGAAATCAAATTACAGGGAATTGTGGAAATGGATCAGGTATAAGGGGTAAGCGTTATCGGTTATTGGTTAATGGAAAATAGTTAATGGAAAATGGTATATAATTCCAAGCAAAAAAATACTATTTACTGACCATCGAATGACAACTCATCCATCTTCCCAAAACTAAAAAACTCAATCTTCAACAATTGAATGACTACAGAATGACCAAATCCCCAACACCCACTCCCTATCCATAATCCCCAACACCTAACTCCCAAACCCTTACAAAAATGGCCCGAATACTTATAATCGACGACGAACGCGCTATCCGGAATGCTTTACGCGAAATTCTGGAATATGAAAATTACCAGGTGGATGACGCGGAGGATGGACTATCGGGTATTGAACTGGTTGGTAAAGAAAGCTATGATGTTATCCTCTGTGATATAAAAATGCCTAAAATGGATGGCATCGAGGTGCTCGAGAATATTCAAAAAACTACTGATGCGCCGGTTGTAATGATTTCCGGCCACGGAACAATTGAAACAGCTGTTGAAGCTATCCGAAAAGGTGCCTACGATTTTATCGCCAAACCACTGGATCTGAACCGGCTTCTGATTACCCTGCGGAATGCAATGGACAAATCTCGGCTGGTAACTGAAACAAAAGCGCTGAAACGTAAGGTGAGCAAGCAGTACGAAATGATTGGCGATTCACCGGCAATTGTTAAAATTAAAGATATGATTGAACGCGTTGCAGCTACGGATGCCCGCGTTCTGATAACCGGCGAAAGCGGAACAGGAAAAGAACTGGTTGCCCGGTGGCTCCACGAAAAAAGTAACCGTGCCGACGGTCCATTTATTGAAGTAAACTGTGCCGCCATTCCATCGGAACTAATTGAAAGTGTACTTTTCGGACATGAGAAAGGATCGTTTACCTCTGCCATCAAGCAACGAAAAGGCGATTTCGAACAAGCTACAAACGGCACTATTTTCCTTGACGAAATCGGGGATATGAGCCTTTCGGCACAGGCAAAAGTTTTGCGTGCTTTGCAGGAAAATAAGATCATGCGGGTAGGCGGAGAAAAAGATATTCCCGTAAACGTGCGTGTGCTTGCCGCTACCAACAAAAATCTGCTCGAAGAAATTGAAAATAAAAACTTTCGTGAGGATTTGTATCACCGCCTGAGTGTAATTCTTATCAGGGTACCCTCGCTAAACGAACGCGAAGAAGATATTCCGACATTGGCTCATTATTTCGTAGGACAAATCTGCGAAAACAACGGCAGGCCACCGATCCAGTTTACTGACGAAGCACTCGATGAATTAAAGAAGATCAAATGGACCGGCAATATCCGCGAACTCCGCAATGTGGTTGAAAGGCTTGTTATTCTGTGCGATCAGAAGATCACGGCTGAAGATGTGCTGATGTATGCACAGCCATCGAGAAGGTAAGGCCCCCGTATTGAATTGTATCTATTTTTACCTTACTACTCATCCAGTAAAATAATCCCATCCCGTGTAATCCAGGCATGGGTTGTAGCATCATAGCCATCAATTTCATCTCCTTTTCCATTCAGTCGGGGATCGGCCGAAGATTTCATCCATTCTTCCAAACGCTTGCTCAGAGAGGATTTTACGCTTGCAAACTCTGCTGATTCAGCCACGTTGTTAATGTTGTATGGATCACTTTTAATGATGTAGAGTTCTTCTGCCGGTCTTTTCTCAAAACCTAGTTTAAAATACGGATTTATGCCGGGGAGATTACGGTTGTCCATCATAAAAATCTTTGTAATTCCGCCATCTACATCACCAAAAACCGATGGTGTTCCCGGAATAGTTTCATCCCCGGCAGGATTGCGGTCAGGACGAAAATTGCGGATATACAAATAATCCTTTGTACGTATGGCCCGCATCGGGTAGCCAGCTCCGTAAGCAAATTCAGCACGGGATAAACAATGTCTTTCTCTTTCAAGAAATACTTCATCACGATGTTCCGATTTTTCACCTTTTAATATCGGGAGCAGACTTTTACCATCCACTGCAGGCTGCTCTTTAATTCCTGCCAGGTCTAAAAATGTCGGCATTAAATCGATTAAATTCACAAACGAACTATTCAGGTTATTCTGATCCATTTTCGGGAAACCGGTTATGATCAACGGCACACGTGTACCATAATCGTAAAGGTTAGCTTTTGCATGCGGGAAAGGCATTCCATTGTCGGATGCAATAACGATAATGGTGTTTTTGAGCCTGCCACTTTTCTTGAGAATTTCCAACAGCTCGCCGATTTCTTTATCCAGATGCTCTATCTCAGAAAAATAGTCAGAAAGATCTTCTCGTATTTCGGGGGTGTCAGGCAAAAAACCGGGAACTTTTATTTTGGAAACATCTATACCAGCTGCTTTACCAGCATCTTTGGCAAATGGCCTGTGTGGATCATTGGTCCCAAACCAGAAAAAGAAAGGTTTCCCTTCAGGCAGATTATCAACTAATGTTGAAAACTCTTCCCTGGTACCACATGGATTTTCGGTGTAGCCCATTTTTGTATAATCACCTGGCCCCCATCCTTTGCGATCAAAACTTACTTCATAACCGTTTTTTCGCAGGATTTGCACAAAAGTTGGAATCGCTGCATCTAATCTGCCACACAGGTTTACACCTTCGCCAAGCGTATGTGGGTAGCGACCTGTAAGCATACTTGCCCGTGACGATGTACATGATGGTGTTGAGCAATACGCGTTTTCGAAAACAATCCCTGTTTTGGATAGTTTTGACAAGTTTGGGGTACGGATATATGTTTCACCAAAAATTTCGGAGTACGGATAACTCCAATCATCAGCCAGGATAAACAAAATATTGGGTTGCGGAGACTCCTTTTTAACGCAGGTTGTAAGCGTGGAAATTAAGAAAATCGCTAAGATAATTTGTAAAACTGATCTCATTTTGCCGGAATGTTTAAGTGGAATTATCTACCCTGGTAAAGCAAATGGATTTCAAATATATGCAATAATACGATTGAGACAAACCTTCAGTATACTGCTTTAAGAAATTAATTCCAAATGGCGTATTCTTCTATATCAAAGGCGTTGATAACAGTCCGGGTTATTCAATCTTAATATCTCCGTGCCCTTTAAGTTCACAATCCGGACCTAAATATTTATAATACATTCTTACAGTATCATTTTTAATATTAAAACTCTGTACATCAAAAACAATAGCATTTGTAAAAATTGAATCATTGGATAATAATACGTTGTAATTTCTGTCGACAATACGAAACGCGAACCTGGAACCGGCCGGTTTTGTAAAGTTAAGATTGAATTGAGAACTAGAGGAATTGAGATGGGATGGGTGAATTGCATAGTCAGGATTTCCATTGTCACACAAGTTCACATTCTTTTCAACAAATAAGGAGTTTTCCTTTTCAGTCCAGGATTCTGTCAATTTCCAATCGTCAGGGTCATTTTGAATCACCCAACCATTATTATCCGTTATGGTAATCCCGTTAAAAACAATGGTTTCGGGTGGTGTATCAGCAATAACAGGGTCGTCCTCACAAGATGTTATCACACCAGAAATGATTAAAATGAATAATGCAAACAGGGAATTGATTGATTTGTTGGCTGGAGTTTTCATGACAAATATTTTATAGTTAT
>JAIFMH010000245.1 GCA_020048595.1 Bacteroidota bacterium
AAGGTCGGGGCAATAGATTTCCTATTTTCAAATTTAAATATTTTGCCTATGTGCCCATTTCCCATTTTCTATTTTCTATTTTCTATTTTCTATTTCCTATTTTCTATTTTTCTCCCCCAAACGCTGACAGGTCCTTCATACGCTGTCAGGTTTCCTATTTCACTATTTCCCATTTTTCCATTAACTATTAACTTTTAACTGTTAACCCTTCCCATATTTCAATTTACCATCTTTATCCCAAAGTCCCCAGTAGGCTCCCACATCGCCTTCATCGCTCATTTTCCACATTTCATCGAAACTGGAAAAGTAGAACATATCAATATTATCTTCTTTACTCCAGTTATGGGCGTTGATAAAATACCGGATTGCATTGTTAAAGGAGGCTTCAGAATCTTCGAAAGCCGTTCCACGGTTTGGCCAGCCGGTTTCGGTAATGATCACTTTTTTGCCATTTCCGGCTTTCAGTGCCCTGTGATACATATCCTTCATATAGAGAAGGGAATAATTGATATGACAGCCTTCCCAGAAAGGATAGCAGTTGGCAAAAAGAATGTCGCAAACTTCAGTAATAGCCGGCCGGTTGCAGAATTCATAATAAGCGTCAACGTAACCAACAGGAATTCCGGGCAATTCATTCTTTACCTGGATGATAAATTTTAACAGTTCTTCCTCGGTTAAATCTTCACGATACAATACTTCATTACCCACAGCAACTAAATCGGCATAACCATCTTTAGCTATCTGAATAACATTTGCAACTTCTTCTTCGTTGATCGACTGGTTTTCGCCAAGCCAGGCACCAACCATTGTTTTTAATCCATATTCTTTTGCAATTCGCGGAATCATCTCATTTCCATCGGTACACGAAAAAGTCCTGATCCAACTTGTATAAGGACTTATGATTTCAATTTTTCTACGGATCTGTTCTTCAGTGATTAAATCGCCGGGCTTTTGGTCTTCCAAATAAGGGCTGAAGCATATACCGTGCATGCCGCTTTTCAGCACTTCGGTAAAAATGGATTTCATGTCTGCGTCCGATTTATTCGTAACGTTCTGGCCGGCCAGTGAAAGAATGTAATCATTTCTAAACGACATATTGATTATCTCCTTCTTTAAAATTATGTATTTATTTACCTGACTAAATTGCTGAATGAAACGTCAATCCGAGCTATATCTCCGCTACGGCGAAATATTCTGTATCTCATTTCTTTACTGATGGTATGACCTGTTATAAGCATCAGTTTTCCATCTGCGAATGTGATTGAAATTCTATCTTCGTTTGATGCACTGTAAAGGATGGGAACCTGGCAGAAAGTGAATCCCAACTGCCCTGGTTGCAGGTCTGTTTGCTGCTGTTCTCCTTTCAGATTAAAATATTCGAAAGTACTTTTCTTATTCAGCAACTCTTCGGGATTCAGCAAACTGGATTGGAATAAAATTTCGCCATCCTGGATATGAATTCCTAATTCCCTCATGCGTGTGATAAAGTCTTCCTTAACCTGACCGGTCATTCCGGGCTGCTGTGCGCCTGCATTTCCGGGAGTATGCGAATAAGCATCTGTTGGGAAGGCACCGTATAAATCAGGTGATTTATTCAATCCGATTCCTGCTTTTATTTCGAAATAGTGATCTTTAAGTTTACCAATTACCACAGGATCAGCCTGCTCATTAACGCCCCTGAAATAACATTCCTGGGCAGCAAGCAGCAGCTTTGAAACCATATGCCAGTATATGCTTCCCAAACCTTCGTACCCGTAAAAAGTACCCGACCGGCCGGTAAACGACTGGTGGTCGAAAAGCTCTTCGAAAATCGCTAAAACCTTTTCCTTTTCTTCGGCAAGTAGAGGTGCATAGGTATCAGCATCCAGGTGGTTTAATGCATTTTCCAGAACGGCTGCATTACGGAATGTTCCATTAAAGTGGAAATTCCCCAAATCATCTTTACTTAAAATGGATGAATCGGAATCGGTAACTAATTTGCTCAGCAGTTTTGATTCCTTAACCTTACTGCCGGGGATATTATTTTTCTGGCTGAAAAGAGGCAATTGCCTGTCGGGATAAAGCAGGTAACTATACTGATCGCGGCGAAACAAATTACTCCATTTCAAGGAGTTAAGCACATCAAGACTTTCTTCAACCGATAAGTATCCTGAACTTAAAACAGCTACCTGGCCTTCGAGCATTTCGTACAAATGACGGATCGAAACACTTTGATCAGAGAATGAAACGAGGTTATATGCATGATAAAGTCCGTCGTCCCGTTTGTTCACTTTAATGGACTGATCCATATATTCCAATGCGAGTTGAGTGAATTCAGCCAACGCTTTTGCCTGAACCATCATTTTCCGGCCTGAGAAAGAATTTTCATAAACGTTGTTTCGGTATTCGCTTCCGGCTTCTCCAAGGCTATCGGCAAAACGCCGCCTTTCGGAATTTGAAAATCCAGTTCCAAGTAAGGTTGTATTGCCTGAAAAAAGTGTAAATATCTTGTCGAAAAAGATTCCTACTTCTTCGGAAACGGGAATTTCCTGACTTGAAGATTCGTTGAATATCTCAGTCCAAAACTTCAGGAAACGCCTTAAATAATATAGCGTAACCATCGAAACACCGTTGCCTACCAGGGCATTGTTAGCATCGTTCCATTCAGGACGTTGGGTATTAAGCCAGATGCCGGCTTCGGGTATAAAATTGCTCAGCTTAGCTAATAAGGTAACCAGTATTTTTTCGGTCAGATTCACGCGGTAAATCTCTTCGTCTCTGCCTTTTAATAAAACTCCGTCAGCACCGGTTTTCTGAATCAGAGCTTTAATTTTATCATTTAAACCAAAATCAAAAACAATGGTATCCTTTGGATTTTTAACAATTTCGGTATATGATTTTATGCGGTAAGGTATATTGGCATATACAAACAATTCCTTTTTCAACAAGGCATCCAATGTACCCGGATGAAATTCAACGGATAACTCGAGAAATTTCTGCAGGTATATGATCTGGTGGTCGCCCCAGTAACCAATATAAGCCCAGGGATCGTGTGGATCAGGGCTTTCCCAGTCGATGCCTTCGCGTGTAACACGATATGGATTGTAACCATCGGCAGTTGTTGCATTTAAAAACTTGCAGATCATACCTTCCAGGAATTCAGGATATGAAAGGCTGAGTGCTTCCCAGTTCTGAAAAATATCGCGCCAGTTTCCCTGGTAATTTAATTTTGCTGAGCCATCCGGATTTTTTGTTTCAATCGAAAACTGGTTCCAGGGGCGGCTTGGATCGCCGTGCCTGCGGCTGAAAGTGAGAGGCAGGTATTCGCTGCAAATCCGGATCAGGTCAAAATCGGAAGTGCCTTCGGCCAGCCTGATCAGGTCAATATAGTCTATTGTTTCCGGTAGGTGATTGAGCCAGACCTTATGTTTAGCTGAAACATTTTTATTTATCTGACCTGCAAAAAGGATAAAGTCTGTTTTATCAAGTTTGTAATTGTTAGGGAAAATGCCGCCTCTCATTACATTGAACAAGGTATTGGAGAAATGACGGGCATAGCTTAACTCATCATTTCCCATTTGCATTCCATCGGCGTTGGATACAATTTTCTTCAGGTTTGATGTTCCTTTTTCAATATCAGCTTCAACCAGTTGGTTTAAGTTAGCCATGGTTTTTATGGCATTGCTGAGGTTGGCTACATCGCCGCTTTCCTGGTTAATTTCAGCAACAATCATCCATTCTCTGCTGGCGTCTTTATTAAGAGTAAGGCTTGTACTCACATAATAAGCACCGCGCGTGGCCCTAATATCGGTTTCGGTGTCAACGGATTCTCCTTTTATAAAATTTTCAACCTGGTGGTTTGAGATCAAAATTTTCGCATCAGGATTAATACCGTATGACCATACTGTTGTTGCTTTAAGCGATTCGCTGGGTTCAGCCCGATCAACCGGGATTGAGCTCAGCATATACAGGCCAAGTTTGGTTTCTTCGAGCAATTCACACTTTTTATAGGCATCAAGCAAACTGCTGTATGCATTCTGAAAATCAAAATCCACCCCGTTAGGAAGAATATTCTTAATTCCATCGAGTACATCAACTGTAACCGGTCCGGTATTGTGATTGCTTATAACCGACTTTTTTACGAATCCGAATTTTTCGCTGCTGTCCCAGCCATATCGGAATCCTACACCCAGATCAACATTAATTTCTTCGAAAATGATTTTATTGCCGTAAATGCTTTTGTAGAGATTTCTTTCGATTTTGTAAATTTTTTCCGACTCCGTTGAAAAAGGTTCCCATAAATACGTTTTGTCATCCTTGCCAACCAAGAGGTACGTTTTACTTCCTGTAATACCTTTACTATCATGTATTTTATCAACGGTATAATAAGGGAATAAAGCGTTATTACGATCTTTCCTTCCAGCCGACAACGAACCGTTGCTCGAAATAAACATCCAGTGATCGGAATCGCTCACAATGGTCATAAAGAAATCAGGCATCCGGTTGCAGTTACTGATTTTGTAGAATTTTTCATTTTCAATTTCTACAAACTGGCCTTGAACTTCCTTCCTGCTTTGGTTTATTTCCGAATTTCCCAAATAAATGGCTTTCTTGCTCATGATTTTTGGCTTTGAATATAATCTGATTATTTTTTAACTTATCTGATTTTATCTTTTGTAAAATCATAAAAACGAACATGATTCTGCAAAACATTGATATAATTCAATATAATCTAATTTCTAATTACATTTTCTGGTAAAACCTTACGTATTCCACCTCCATCGCCTGAGGATACTCTGTTTTGTCCATTCCTTCAGCACTTCCCCAGGCACCGCCAACGGCAAGGTTTAAAATAAGGTAGAAAGGTTTGTTGTATGGCCATTTCGTTTCTCCTAATCCTTCGTTTTTGTACTCGAAGTAGCAAGTGTCGTCGACGCAAATCCGCATTACTTCAGAGTTCCATTCCAAAATATAATTATGAAAGTTTTCAGTTGCACCGGGCACTTTGATGACGGCGGTTTTTTGAGTTCCGGCCTGCCACTGGTAATCTTTGGAATGGGCAGAAGCGTGTATTACGTTTACGTTGTGGCCAACATGTTCCAGGATATCAATTTCCCCTATCGCAGGCCAGTTGCCATCGTTGAATGACCAACCACCAGGCATCATCCAGATGGCTGGCCATGTTCCTATTCCGGCAGGAATTTTTGCCCGGACTTCGACCCGTCCGAATTGCCAGGCAGCTTTAGAATTCAACCGTGCTGAGGAATATGGTTTGCTTTCACATTCTTCTCTGATAGCAGTAAGTGATAATTTGCCATTCTCAACATGAGAATTTTCTTTCCGGGCGATTGTATAAAACTGGGCTTCTCCATTGCCCCAGCCTGTTGCATTTCCTTCCGTATCATAAACCCATTTAGTAGAATCCGGAAGCCCGGTATAACTAAATTCATCACTCCATTTCAATGTCCATCCGTTTGCAATTGGTGATTTTTTTATTCTTTCCATCAAGATTTCCGGCTCATTGGTGGTTATGAAATCAAAATTATTAGCAATAAGCCAGTCCATTTCAGGAGCAGCATTAACTGTCCAGGCATTTAAAGCAATGTTGTTTTTCTTTGCCATTTCAATCCATTCCGGATGGCTCACAAACACTGAATAATGATAATCGGCACCGCTTATTCCATCTGATTTTAGTTGTGCCGGTGACTTATCCCCTTCGAGGTATTGAGTAATTGACTCAGGATCAAGAACTTTAACTTTTTTTAGAATATCATAATCAAAACTGATATACACAACCATATGCTGTGCATTCATCTTTTTAACAAGATCCACAACTTTTCCGGCAATAACTTTTCCGCGCTCTTTGCTGATTTCTGATGGTTTTATTTCGCATACCAAACGTGTTGAACTGTTGTTTTTAAGACCAGCCTTGATATACTCTTCTAAGGTAGGCAACTTTTCGCCGTTCGTAAGTTTGAATACTGCCAGATCTTTAAATTTTGTTTTTTCTATGGGCAGTTTATTGTATTCCGGATCGTGATTAATAATAAGTTCACCATCAGCTGTCATCCGGACATCAAATTCCGAACCGGTGCATTTCAGTTCAATTGCATGTTTCAGCGCTGCAATAGAGTTTTCAGGAAGGTTGTTTTTCTTCCATGCACCGCGGTGGGCAACTACACTATTATCTGCAAATGAAACTTTTCCTTTGCCGGTATTTCCCGCGAAGCTAAAGCTTGTGAACCATGCTGAAATGAGTAAAAATGCAACCAAATTTTTAATCATAAGTATCTTTTTTGTTAACAGCAGAAATTGATCCGTATGATTTTATTGAAAGACTCTTACATAATCAACAAACATTCGTTGCGGAAATACAGTGGTTGCATCTGGCGAACCTGGCCAATCGCCTCCGACTGCTACATTGAAAATGAAAAATTGTTCAGCATTAAAAGCTGCAATATCCATAGTTGTCATGGTAAAGTACAAATTGTCATCCACATAGGATTTAATATTATCCTTTGTCCATATAGTAGTAAAAACGTGGAACTGTTGCGAAAAATCGCCAGAGGTAAGGTTATAACTCAATCCGTAATCTGCGCGAGCACCTGCATTTTGCCAGTGCAAAGTACTGTATACCCTGCCTGGAAATGTTCCGACCAGTTCCATGATATCAATTTCGCCACAGGCTGGCCAGCCTACGGATGTAATGTTATTTCCCAGCATCCACAAGGCAGGCCATAATCCTTTACCAACAGGTAATTTCGCCCTGATATCAATACGACCATACTTGAATGATTTTTTATTTAGTGTGGTCATCCGGCCCGACGTATAATTAAAGATGCCGATGGATTCTTTACGCGCTTCGATAATCAGATTCCCCGCCGAAACAAATGTATTTTTAGGGCTATTGGTATAATACTGCAACTCATGGTTGTTACCATTGTTGTTACCAATTTCCTGGTTCCATACATTTGTATTTAAAGAGCTTCCGGTAAATTCGTCGCTCCACACAAGTGTGTAGCCCGAATACTCCGTTGGTGAAGAATAGCCTGTGTTATCAGTTGGCAGATAGGTACCGTTCTCGGCGGTAATTGTACCTTTTACGGAAGAAGTACTAATTGTGCAGAGCTTAGGATTACTCAGCTGAACTGTAAACTGAAGATTTGCCTGGCGCTGATTGGTTGGATCACCTTTAATAACCACGTCGAGTGTAGCCTGGTTTTGATTTGCAGGGATTGTTATTGTTCCGGATGCAGCAACAAAGTCTTTAGGCGAAGTGGCGGTTCCGGGCACCAGGGTGTAATCAACAGTAACCGCATTGGTTGACGACTTGTCACCAAAGATATAAAATCGCATGATTGCATCAGAAGTAGATCTTTCAAGCGCTACATCCTGAACATTTATTACAGGAATAACTTCAGCAGGAGGAGTTGGATCATCGCCTTCTTTACAGGCAAAAAGAATCAAGCCACAAGCCACAAAAGCACTGAATTTATACAATCTACTTAGTTTCATAACGATTATTCTAACGATTAATTTTAGAGTCCGGGTTTCCTGAAATATTCTGAAACGCAGGAATGCTCTGTTTTTTTTGCATTGAAATGGAGGAGTAATTACTCCTCCATTTTTCACCAAATCTGCATAACCATTAACCAAATTTAATGGTCATACGCTTTTTATTTTTTATTCAACTACGATGAGCTTAACGTACCATGCATTAATATTTGTGCCTGGAATGTCAGCTCTGAGCGACATAGTGGTTTCAGTGATTTCAAGAATCATGTATTTATGGAAACCACTAAAAAATCCGCAATGGCCTTTTTGAGAAAATGTAATATAGTCTCTTTTGGGTGAAGTGGAAGTAGCCGGATCTCCGTCATAATCAAACGCTTCCGTATAATCAGGATAAGTGAGTATCCATTCGTCACCATAGCCGCCATACACACCTGGAGTTGCAGGATCAAAATCTCTGGCAAAGTACTCCTTAATCCCGTACATATCGCCATTGGTTGTATGCGTAAACACTTTGGAATTTGTGAAAGTGTAAATATCGTCATAAATGCCTTTTCCAACTTTTTCATTTGGCTGAGCTGCCCACCAGCTTGGGATAAAGGTTTCAGCATTGCCATCAGGACGATCAGCACCAGGCCCAAGGCCAAGGTGAGCTGCCTCATCATTAGCTACGCGCCATTTTTTACCAGTAGGACTGTCACCGGTAAGCAACGTAACTAATGCCGGATCTACAGCAAATGCATAGTAAACTTCAATATCCTGCATTGAAGTAGTTGTTATGCCACCTTTTCCCAATGCACTAATAATGACGCGGTATTTCTTTAAACCGACTTTATTATATTTCCGTGTTATTTTCGATTGGCAAACCTGTGGAGATGAGCCATCACCAAAGTCAACTTTGTACGAAATAGCATCATTGGCAACAAATGTAAAGTTTACAAGTCCTGAACCATCCCCATAAGGCTGTTCCGCAGTTTTACCAACGATATCAGTGGTAATTGCCAAATCGGTAGGGGTAGTTAAATCCCCCAGATTGTATGTCTCCTTTTTGCAACCGGTAAAACTTACCAGTATCGTTGCAAAAATCAGTATTGATGATTTTATATATCCTTTCATAATTTTTGTTTTTTTTACTTGGTTAACCTGAAATTATCAACATAGAAAACAGCCCCGGCTCCATCAAACGTATCGTTGAAACGTAAAACGAGTTGATTAAATTTTGTTGTACCTGGTATTTCAGCAATGGTACCAAAATCAAACACCAGTTCTTCCCAAACACCGGATTTAGTGAAAGCTACTTTTAAAATTGCAACTCCATTAGCTGGAGTACCACCCACTGCCGATTCCAGTTCAACATTCATTTTTAAACCTATATTGGCAGGATCAGGATTGTAAACCAGTACTTTAACTTTTTTACCTTTGGTGAAATCGAGAGGAGCATCCAACGGACTATAGGTACCGCTCCAACCTTCGAAGCCTTTTGTAAACTTACCAACTGTGGAAGTGGTATTGAGGCCTTGTTTATTGGGATTAGCAACCTTTTCAAATAGTTGTCCACCACCAAATGTCCCGAAGAAGTAATTGATGATAGGACTTTCAAAATCAATCGGGAAAACAAATGGTACAGTTATAATTACAGGAGTAATCAATTCAGATTTAGCCGCTCCGCCACTTAAAGCAACAACTTTAACATCAAATGTATCCAGACTGGTATAGGTATGTGATATTTCAGCACCTAATGCCAGCGGAGTACCTGTTTCACCTACTACGTCGCCATAATACACTAAAAATGATTTGGCAAAGTCGGCAGTTGCTTTTACTTTTATGGTAGCAACTGATTTCGTTATGGTTACGATCAGATTTTCCGGAGCTCTGTAAACAACACTTAAAGGAAAAGTGGATTCAGTAGTGATTCCGGTTACGCTTTTGGCTACAATCTTCACCAGATAGTTTCCTTCGGCATATTTATGAACTACTTTACCTCCGGGAAGTACATTTACTGGAGCTGAAGTAGTGTCACCAAAATGAACATCAAATGAACCGGCACCTTCACCACCGGGAGTTATAGTAACGTTTCCTGAATTGTCAGTTGTCTGATCAATCAGTGAGGTTAATTTGGCAGGAGCTGTAACTGACTGCACAAATGAAGTATCATCATATATTTCTTCCTTGCAACTTGCCATAGTAGCTAACAGAACCAACATGGCTGCAACGTATTTTATTATTTTCATGTTCTTGTTTTTTTATCGTTAAATTAATTACCACATTGGATTTTGGGATATTCCTGAAATATCTCTTTCCCTTTGAGGAATCGGGAATACTTCATTTTTACCACTTACGAAACCTGTTATTACAGTAGCTGCCTGTCCGGTACGTACCAGATCGAAGAAACGATCGCCTTCCATAGCCAGTTCCAATCTACGTTCCTCCCAAATGGCTTGTTTCAATGATGTTCCGGTTGCAGTAATGTTGTGCAGTTCATCACCAAAAGCACGTTTCCTGACCTGGTTTAAGTAACCTTGCGCTTTGGCATCATCAGGTGCACTTGAGCGGTTAATTGCTTCAGCTGCCATTAACAATACATCAGCATAACGAATTATCCGTTGATTGTTGGCATAATTTAACTCAACCTGCCCACTGGTCTGGCCTTTCATAGGCAGGTATTTTTTATTGTACAAACCGGTGTTTTTATACGGTGCCACCTGGTAAGTAACATTTAGAGAAGGATTAGCGGTTTTGTAAGCTTCCACATCAAATACAGTCTCAACTTTTCTTCTATCACCTGCTGCATAAGCATTGGCTAAATCCTGCGTTGGAAGGTTAGTACTCCAGCCAACACCATAAGGCATTTCCTGTGTACCATTTAATCCCCTGACTCCACATTGCTGAACTGCCAGATTGCCTTGTCCCCTGGTAACACCACCCCAGTTGTAATAAGGCGATCCGTTAGAGTACTGTATTTCGAAAACTGATTCGGTACCATTTTCACCTGACAATAAAAATATATCGCCAAAATTAGGAACCAAACTGAAAGGGCCTTTTACCACATTATCCAGAATTGCTGCTGCCTCATCAAATTTTTCCTGGTACAGCAGTACTTTCCCTAATAATGCCTGGGCAGCAAAATTTGTTATCCTGCCTGGTTGTGTAGTTGTGGGAGGCAATACGCTGATTGCAGCCTTCAGGTCGATTTCTATCTGGGCATACACATCAGCTTTAGGTTGTCTCTCTAATGTTCCAAAATCACCAACACCTAATTTGCGGTCAGTAAACAATACAACATCTCCGAAAAACCGTACCAGCATAAAATAATGATACGCCCTTATAAAGTACAATTCACCATACATTGCATCTTTACCGGTAAATTCAATTGCTTCTCCGGCCAGGTTCTTGTCTTTGTATTGCACAAGGTAGTTAACCCTGTTAATACCTTCGTAAGCAGCCTTCCAGATTTCTTCAAGTTGTCCGTTAACCGGTGTAAGTGTGTAGTCATCAATTTGCTGAAGATCCAGAACGTCAGACGCATTTTCGCCACCTGAAACTGCGTTATCGGAGGCAATATCGCCAATAACCACAGCCTGGTTAAGCCACTGCAATGGTGTATAACAACTTACAGCCATCGTTTTGTAGTCGTCAGCTGATTTTAAATAGTCAGCATCTGTAATTGCATATTCATCATGCGGATCGAAATCAATCCATTTTGAACAACTGTTGAAGACTGATGCCAGGAGGACCAACCCTATCAATATTATTTTTTTACTTTTCATCTTGTTTGCTTTTAAAATTAAAACTTAAGGTCTAATCCTACAGAGAATGTGCGTGCCTGTGGGTAATTACCACGGTCAACGCCAGTATCTAAAATTCCACCAGGTATTTCTGGGTCGTAACCGGTATACTTGGTAAAAGTATATAGGTTTTTAGCCTGAACATAAACCCTCATTTTAGTAAATACTTTGTCCCCGATTAAGGATTTTGGTATTGTATAACCTAATAATATATTCTTAATTTTAACGAATGATCCGTCCTCAACATACCTGTCGGAAACCCTGATATTGCTGTTAGCATCGGTAAAGGAGTATCGTGGAGTATTTGCGTCGTTGGTTGATCCTTCGCCTGTCCATCTGCCTAAAATGCTTCTGAATTTATTGGAATACTGGGCATTACGTTCATATGCCCTGTAAATATCATTACCTACGGAAGCATAAGTGAAAACTGTAAAGTCGAAGTTTTTATATTCGAATCCCAGGTTCCAGCCCATGGTAAAGGTAGGGAACGGATCGCCGATTTTTGTTTTGTCAAGGTCGGTAATAGTTCCGTCGTTATTTACATCCACAAACTTGATATCTCCCGGTACAGCACCGGATTGAGTCGGGCTGGCAGCAATCTCCTCTACAGTCTGAAACAATCCGTCGGTTTTATACCCGTAGAAATATCCTGGTGTAAAATCCTTTTGAAAACGGGTTACATTCTGTGATTGACCGTTAAAATATCCTCCACCTGAATAAAACTGTGTTCCATCGCTATTGGTTTCGGTTACCAGGTTTTTGGAAGTTGTAAAAGTGATTGAGGTATTTAAAAGAAAACCGTCGGCTAGCTGTGTATTATATGCAATTGACAAATCAATACCACTACTTTTTGTTGATCCTATGTTGGCATCAACAGGTAATGAAGTTCCGGCATAAAAAGGTGAAGCTAAAGTAAACAAAAGCCCGTCAACTTTCTTTTGGAAATAATCAACGGATAAGGATAATTTATTTTTCAGAATACTCATATCAAAACCGGCATTCAGCTGATTTTGTTTTTCCCATGCCAGGTTTTCATTTTTAAAGGAGTTAACTGTTGACCCATTCAGGAAAGTAGATCCGAATGTATATCCGTTACTG
>JAIFMH010000168.1 GCA_020048595.1 Bacteroidota bacterium
ATGATTCGCTTTCCATATGTATAAATATCTGGATAATTTGATAGATCAAAAAGACGGTGCAAAAGTAGTTTTTTCAAGTTAGCACCAAACTAATTTTAGAAAAAAATGGATTGATATTTAACAAGTATGCTGAATCGTATTTATTGTCAGTGTTTTACTTAAAATTATGTCAGTGTCTTAAAATAAAATAAATTTTCATATGCAGATTAGAGCAATTGTAGCTTTATCTTTATTTTTTCCAGGTTCTTTAATTTGGTGGATTCATAGTGTGTTTGACAATACTCGGTATGGTACTTGTGTTTTGAGATGAAGTCAATTTGCATGTTGTACCATTGTCTGGGAGTTAGTTCTGGTCGGAAATGCTTTAATTCAGAAAGTAATTTATCACTTATAACATCAAATTCTGAGGTGCCCAAATATTCCAGGTCAGCATCTGCCAAAATTCCTTCGATATTAGATTTGGGTTGTTGGGGTATTTTGGTTGCCATGATCATATTGCAAATCCGATCGATTTCAGTTTCATCAAAACCCAGCTCTGCCAGATCCTGCATTGCAATGCGGCAACTTTCTGCTTCATGGTTTTCACTATTTTTAATGTGGCCGGTATCATGATATAAAGCCGCTATTTTCAGAAGAAAAAGTTCATGATCAGAAACGTTCTCTTTCTCAGCAATTAAAATAGTCTTTTCCAATACATACCTGGTATGATTGGCATCGTGATAGGTAAGATATGCCGGAAGGTCTTTTCCCAGACGACTGATTGTCTTTTCGTATAATTGATCAAAAAGGTTCATTCTATGCTTTTATTCCAGTTTGTTTAACAATACCGCCACTAACTTCCTTAATACTTTGTATAAAAAAGAATGCATTAGGATCGATCTTCGATACTTCTTGTTTAATGCGATGAATTTCGAGACGAGTAACAATGGTCACTATAATATCGCAATCACTTTTTATATCGAACGATCCGGGCAAATAACCACGCTCTCCTTTGTAAACGGTTATTGCCTTGCCAAGGTCATTTACAATTATTGACTTCACTAAGTCGTGGTTTCTCGAAATTATATTCAGGGCGGTAAACTCCTCAAAGCCATTCGCCACGTAATCAGAAGTTTTCATTGCTGTAAAGTAAACAAGAATGGAATACATTGCAGTTTCTAATCCAAATTTTACTGCGGCACCCAAAATAACCAACGAGTTGAAGGTCATAATTATTTCGCTTGCAGTGAATGCGGTTTTTTTATTGGTATAATGTGCTATGATTTCAAGTCCATCGATTACACCACCACCCCTGATGACAAGGCCAATGCCAAGCCCCATTAAAAATCCACCAAATACGGCAATCAGCACTTTGTCATTGGTAACTTTAGGAACATTTACAAAATACATGAGTGCTGCCATAATCAAAATGGCCATAAACGATTGCACAATAAAAGTTTTTCCCATTTTCCGGTATCCGATGAATAAAAACGGAAGATTAAAAACAATCAAAAGTACGCTTATATGTATTTCAAGAACTTTATTCACCAAGATTGAAATTGCGGTAACTCCACCATCAAGAAAATTGTTGGGGATCATAAACCCTTTGAGCCCCACTACTGCAATAAATAAACCCAATACCGTGTAGAAAATGGATTCAAACGAGAAAATGGATCTCCAATCAATATTATCTGACTTACTCATATTTTCTTTCTCTTTTCGTAAATTACGTGTGTAAACAACTTATAAATCCGAATTTTGAGTCATTAAAGATCAGTTCTAATCAAAATCATTTAGCTTATAACTTCATACACAACAACCGGTACCTCTTTGTTTTTAAAACTCATTTCGCCTATCCTTTTGCAAACAAATGAATTGTTGATTTTCTGGTAGTTTTCTTCGCTAATTAAAATTTGGTTGATTGCTGCTGCCGATTGAAGCCTTGATGCCAAATTAACTTTGTCGCCAATTACGGTATAATCAAGTCGGCGTAAAGTTGATGAACCAATATTTCCTGAGACCATTTCGCCACTGTTTATGCCGATAGAAACCCGTGGTTTGTAGCGCGACTCTCCAACTGCGACAGGAAGTTTATCTATGGCATTTCTGATGTTCAGACTGGCATCAATTGCCCGGTCTAAATGAAATGGTCCTTTAAATACAGCCATTATGGCGTCACCAATAAATTTATCGACGATACCCTTTTGTTCAATTATCTCCTTTACCATGATGTCGAAATATTCGTTTAACAGGCTCACCACATAATCCGGTGTTTCTGTTTCGCTTATCGCAGTAAACCCACAAATATCAATGAAAGCAATACTGGCTTCGATCGTTTCATTTTCAAGCAGTGAAACCTCGTATTCTCTGCTGCTCATGAAATTCAGGACATTCTCATCCACGTACATTTTCAAGATATTATTTTCCTTTATTGCCTTCAGTGTTTCACGCAATTGTTTCACGTGCTGAATGGTTTTTTCCATGGTCAGTTCGAGATCTTCGAAATTAACTGGTTTGGTTACAAAATCGAAAGCGCCGCGATTCATGGCCTTGCGTATATTATCCATATCTCCATACGCCGAAACCATAACAGTTTTTACCAGAGGATTGGTTTCACTTAGTTTTGTAAGCAAGGTCAATCCATCCATCTCAGGCATATTAATGTCGCTCAGTACAATTTCAATGTCAGGATGTAACTGTATTTTTCTTAGCGCATCGTTTCCATTTTCAGCAAAAACGAAATCGTAATGTTGTTCCCTTATTTTCTGACGGAATTTTTGCCTGATAAGTATTTCCAGATCAGCTTCATCGTCGACGATTAAAATTTTTATCATACTAACTTTGCTTTTAATTTTTCTTTCAGTGCAGTAAAATCAACCGGTTTGGTTAAAAAATCATCGGCTCCAAGTTGCATGGCCAGACTGTAATTTTCAGTATCCCCGTATGCGGTTATCATCATGACCAAAGGTGGCGGAACTTCGTATTTCTCTTTAATGCGCCTTAATAATTCAAGTCCGCTCATGCCAGGCATATTTATATCTGAGAGAATCAATACTGCCTCCTGATCATGATCCTTCATATAAGTTATTGCTTCTTCTCCGGAAAACGCAAATACAAACTCGAGTTCGCCGTTTTTAATCTCTTTTCTAAAACGCTGCTCAAATAGTGCCTGAATGTCTCTTTCGTCATCAACAACTAAAATTTTCTCCATAACTTTTAAGCATTAATTGGTAATTTAATATGGAAAACTGTTCCTTCTCCTTCATGGGTTTCAACACGTAGTTCACCTGAATGACCTTTGACTATAATATCATAGCTCAACGATAATCCTAAACCCGTTCCTTCTCCTGTTGGTTTGGTTGTAAAAAAGGGTTGAAAAATCTTATCGATTACCTTTTGAGGAATGCCGTTGCCATTATCACTAACATCAATTTCAACTTTATTTTCCTGTCGTTTTGTACGTATCGAAACCAGAGGTTCATAACCTGCAATGTTTAATTTTTTCTTTTCGTTAACAGCATAAAATGCATTGGTCAGTAAATTCAAAATCACCCTTCCAATATCCTGTGGGATGACTTTGATTATACCAATGTTTGCATCAAGATCTGTTTTCAAGGTAGCATTGAAGGATTTATCTTTTGCACGCAAACCATGATAAGCCAGGCGTAAAAATTCATCGGCCAATGCATTGACATCGGTAGGTTCTTTTTGTCCACTGCTGCTCCGGCTATGTTGCAACATCCCTTTTACAATGGCATCGGCACGTTTGCCGTGATGATTAATTTTTTCGAGGTTCTGAATGATATCGCTGGCTATTTCTTTTGCATCATTGCTATTTCCCTTGTCAAGTTCTGCCATCATTTCATCGAGCAGCTCTTTACTTACTTCCGAGAAGTTATTGACGAAATTCAGTGGATTCTGTATTTCGTGAGCAATGCCGGCGGTGAGTTCTCCGAGCGAAGCCATCTTTTCAGCCTGAATAAGTTGTGATTGGGTGCTGCGCAATTCATCAAGCGTTAGTTCCAATTCTTCTTTCTGCAATGTAAGTTCAGCGGTGCGCTCGGCGACCAATCCTTCAAGCTCAACTTTTCGAATGGCAATTGCCTTGTTAAGCTCATCTTCCTGCTGTCTTTTAATTCGTTCTTTCTCAGCTACTTTAAATTGTCGGTTTTGACTGAATAGAATGGCGACCATCCAGATATAGGTCAGCGACATTGCATTTTTAAAATAAGTTTCATTTGCCGAAAAGAAATCGACATTAATTACCTCTGCCAGATCAGTAATAAGCGACACTATTTCAAATGGAACAAAGGCTAAAACGAACATTCGTAATGTGCGCAGCTCTTTTTGTTTCAGCGAAAAGGCAATCATTGCAATCAGGTAAACATGCCATATCCATTTCGTAATAGAATAGGCAGAAAGAACTGCTTCTGTTGAAATGAGGAAAACAGAAAATACCAGTGCATACTTAAGCGGCTTCTCCCATTGCTGAAGTGAGTTTACTCTGGCATATTTCCGGATTTTATCCGCAAGAACCAAACTAACAACCAAGGGTGCAAAAGAAAGTGGCATATTGAATCATTTATTTATTTCAGACGCTAAAGGATAATAATGAAATGTGAAAACTCGCCTTCTTTTGTCTCCACTTTAAATTCGCCTCCATGTGCTTTTACAATGTCATAACTCAAACTCAACCCCAAACCTGTTCCTTCTCCGGTAGGTTTGGTGGTGAAAAAGGGTTGGAATATTTTATCGATTACTCTTTTAGGAATACCGTTGCCGTTGTCACATACTCTTATTTCAATTTTACTACCCATTTTTTTTGTACTTATTGAAACAACCGGCTCATAACCATCAGGATTTGCTTTCTTTTTTTCTGTTACCGCATAAAATGCATTGTTAATTAAATTCAAAATCACACGGCCAAAATCCTGAGGAATAATGTTGATTTTACCAATGCTATTGTCAAAATCAGTTTTCAAGCTCGCATTAAACGATTTGTCTTTTGCACGAAGTCCATGATAGGAGAGACGCAAGTATTCATCAGCCAAGACATTGATATCTGTAGGTTCTTTTTGGCCCGAACTGGTTCTGGAATGTTGTAACATACCTTTCACGATGCCATCGGCACGCTTGCCGTGATGGTTAATTTTTTCAAGGTTTAATTTCACATCTTCTGCAAGCGCAATGGCGTCTTCGTAGTTTCCTTTAACTAATTCTTCTTTCATTTCATCAAGCAACTCGTTGCTTACCTCCGAAAAATTATTGACGAAGTTCAAGGGGTTTTGTATTTCATGGGCAATCCCAGCGGTGAGTTCCCCGAGCGAAGCCATCTTTTCAGCATGTACAAGTTGAGATTGGGTGTCTTTCAACTTTTCCAGAGTTTTCTGAATTTCTTCTTTTTGTTGCTGTAGTCTGGCATTCGATTTTTGTTTGTGCTGGTTATTGCGGTACAAAATCAAACTGAGGATTAATGCTGTGAAAAGTGCTCCTGAAATGCTAATAATGAAAAGCTGCTGAATCCGGCTTTTTTGTTCTTTTTGAATTTTATCTTTTTCCAGCAGATCAATTTCGGTCTGTTTTTTCTCCAGGTCAAATTTCAGCGCATTTGCCTGGAGTTTTTTATCTATTTCAGCATTGTACAAGGTATCTTTAAATGATGTGTAAAGTTTCTGATAGGTAAAAGCATTTTTGAAATCTGAAGCCATGGCATATAATTCGGCCAGACCTTGGTAAGCATTTTTCAATTCGTAATTTGCCCCAATTGCCTGAGCAATGTGAAGCGCATCTTTGTAGGCAGCAATAGCTGCATTATTATCTCTTTTGGCTCGATAAACTTCGGCCAGACCCAGTTTGGCCTGTGCCATTTCTTTTTTTCTATCCATCTTTTGGGCTAGGGAGAAAGCTTCATTCTGAAATTTTATAGCTTCACCAAATTGTTCCCTCATGTTGTATACCCTTCCAAGGTTATACAAAGCATACGGAACATTACCGTTCTCTGATCTTTTGTAAGCCTGAAGTCCTTTTTCAAAATAGATAAATGCTGAGATATGGTCTTTTTTCGTCAGATAAATTTCACCGATGTTTACTGCTGTTGTACCAATGGCATCGTGGTCTCCAAGTTCTTCACTAAGCGGCAAAGCTTTCAGGTAATATTGCAGGGCCAGATCGTGGGTGCTTTCCTTGTTGAAATATACCGCGCCAAGGTTTACAAGCGCAGTAGCTATTCTCAGTTTGTCTCTAATCTCTTCAGCAACTTTTAATGATCCAAGGTAGTATGTAATAGCCTTTTCGTCATCTCCCTGATTAAAATTTACCGCACCAAGATTATTCAACAGGTTGGCAATTCCTCTTTTATCGTTGATGGATTGAAAAGTGACTAACGATTGTTGCCAATAAAGCAAGGTTTCAATGTAATCCCCCTGAAAATAATAACTCATGCCTATGCTTTTTAATGCATAAGCCTGTCCTCGCTTGAACCCGATTGCGTCAGCAAGTGCTTTCGCTTCGTTGGCGTATTTTCGTGCCTTCTCAACATCTGATTTTAGAAAAGTTCCTGACAAAGTAATCAAAGTATTAACTTTAGCAGTATCTTCATTTGAAGTCTTAAGAACTTTCAGTAAACTATCTGCTTGATTTTGAGCGGTAATTTGAAGGCAAAATGCAATTAACAGCATCGACCCCAACAATTTTATCCTATTCATAGAGAAATTACCATTAGAGAGGTTTGTTATTGTTTGATAATTTTGAATAGTTTCTGTTCGTCAGTGAAGTTTAACCTTATGAAATAAACTCCTGATTCCATCCCGGATAAATCTACTTGAATAACATTGCCATTTGGATTGTCAATCTTTACCTGAACATTTCTGCCCGCCAGATCACTAATGAAAATATCCTTTTGCAAGATTGTTCTGTCGCCAGTAGTAATATAAACTTTATCGTTAGTTGGATTTGGGAAGACCTTTGGTTCGTCATGTTTCACAATTTCGGAACTACTGGTCATTAATGATTTTGCACATTTATTGGAAGTTGAACTCGCATATGATGCCGTTGAAGTTTTGTGTGCACCATTGTAAGTAGTTACTGACCATGTTATTTTATTTCCATTGAAACGTGCCTGCCATGTTCCGGTGCCAGGCATAAATAGTACTGGTTGTTTACTGTTTTCGAAATTTGCCTTACCTGATAACATATTCTCAGGACCGATGGCAACATATACAGGTGTGGAATTTGGATTCTCATATTTGAAATTTGCGATGTAAGTATATCCGTTGGGATCTTGTGTAATTGGCTGCACACATACCAGACTTGTTTTAATATTTTTGGCCGAAGATCCGAATGGATTCACATAAAGAGTTCCTTGAACCGGTGTGAATAAATAATTTGCAGCACTTGCGAGCGGAGTAATCTGATAAACACCAGCCTTCCCGGCATACAACGGATTCAGGTTAAACGTAAGGGAAGTAAGCACCTGTTGGTTTTCTCCGTTAACAAAGCCGTTAAAGGTTGCAGTAAATGGTGGGAGAGAACTACTTGCATTTATCACCTTATCATCTGCTATAACTTTTGCCGCTGCAGGCTTAATGTTGAAAGTTGCAGTACTGCTTCCGATATAGTTTGGGTCTTTAACAGTGGCAATTGCCTGATAAGTTCCTACATTAACAGGAGTTGCAGGGGTGCCATTAAATGTTAACCCAATCAGCAAACCTTCCGGATTTGTTACTACACCAGGATTCACTGCAATTCCACTATAGGTTTTAGTCAGGTCTTCCTGGACAAATGAAACTTCTGCCAATGCAGGTGTTACTGTCAGTTTACCAAGGCCATAGCTTATCTTGAAATTATTAGAAAGAAGTGTTCCAGGAATTATCAGATGCTGACCCACCGTTTTTCCGGTCACCAGATTTACCGATCGCAATATAATATTTCCGGGAATGGTACCATCAAGGATCGAAATATCATCCTTCCCAAGTATTAAAATGGCTTCACTGTTGCTGTTTGCGTTAATGGTTCCGGCATTAACAAGTGCAGTTGAGTTAACCAGGGCGGTTGAATTAACCAAAGCAGTCGAATTAACAAGGTTGCCAGAAGCGTCATATGTATTTACCAGCGCTGTTCCATTTACCAGCGCTGTTCCATTCACCAGAACTGTTCCATTTACCAGGGCAGTGGCATTTACCAAAGCAGTGGCATCGAGCAATGCTTTAGGATCAATAAGTGTTCCATTTACTAATGCCAGAGCATTTACCAGAGCAGTGGCTTCACTAATCATGAAGCTCTTATTCACCAGGGCAGTTGCATCAAGCAATGGTTGGCCTAGTTCGTTTACCAACGCTGCAGCATTTACCAGAGCCGTGGCATTTACTAAGGCTGTGGCATGTGTTTGCTGAAGTTGTGCCAAAATTGCGGCATTGTCTTCAGGACTAATTGTTACCAGATTCTCCGGATTTAAGTTTGCATCGTTAAAAATGTAATCAAATTCAATGCCTGCAATTTCCTGACCATAGGTTATCGTCTTATCTTTAGGCTTAACTAGCAGATCCATTTTTTCAATCGTAAGAAATCCACTTTTAAATACAAAATCGAATCGGTTAAGCAGAGAAAAGTCAAGTAAATCTGTGGCAGTAACTCCGCTAAAAGGATTCAAAGGATCTGATGATGATGGATCAATTTTCCACAAACCAACATTGCTTAATGCATTAGCTGCAGTCTCAAACGCTATGTTTTTAATCCTTCCAAGTTCAGCTTCTGTCAAGCCAGCTGACGCTAAAGGAACACTCCCATCAATACTTTCAAGAGTATAAGTTGCGGTAAATTCTGGGATAACTTCGCCAAATTTTTTGCTCTTGTCATCAATCTGAATTAGAATTTTCTTTTTGGTCGAAAAGTACATTGGATTCGATAAACCTCCATCAGTGCCATTCGTTTGCGGTAGAGGTGGATTATAGGCCTGAATTACCGGGAACAACTCTGTGAATGGAGGAATAGTGGCTTTGAGCAAGGTGTCACCAACGAGTGTCGTTTTTGTATTCAATGGAGAACCATTAAAATAGATCACTGATTGATCAGTCAGGTAGTTTCCTGAAAGAGTGACGTCTATGGGAACTAATCCGGGAGTTAATGTGGTATCGTATGTCAGTACATTTACATGTGGTGATGGGTTGGCAAGTGTAAGTAATGCTGCATCAGCCTGTATCAATCCTGAGCCTGATACGAGATCAAATCCGGGAGTATTCATGTCGATTGCTGTGCTTTGCAATAATCCTTTTACTTCATCAGGAGAAATATCAGAATTATAAAATTTTGACCGGGCTTCTGAGAGTAGAGCTGCCACTGCGGCTGCATGCGGAGCTGCAGCTGAAGTGCCAAAGAAATTCGGGAATTGGTCTCCATCAATATTTGTACCGCCAAGGTTGACAGTTGTGTTACCTCCGTTGGGGGCTGATATTTCGGGTTTATTCCTTACAACTCCATTGACAGGAGTTCCGCCAATGGAAGAGAACGAAGCAATTGTTGGAGGATTAACACCAAAAGCCGGAGTGTTGCTATAAAGTACAGCACCAACCGCAATGGCTCCCTCTGAGTTCGATTGTCCTACAAGAGTTGAACTACCCTGTCCATATTCATCAAAAGTAAGATTGCCACGGAAAACAACATATTTGAAGAATACATTATTTCCACCAGTTGGCTTAGTGATCATGATATTTGTTTGGGCTCCTCCACTTGCAACCGTAAACGGAAGTACTTCAATTGGCTGGGCACCAATGTTGCCTCTGTTGAATCCAAAAAGTGTAGTTCCATTATTGTTGGTGAGGTAAATATCTAAATCGGTGTTAGTTTGCTCTGAGCCGGAACCATCGTTCCATTGCAGTACAATTGTATAATTCCCTTCAGCCAGCGATACGCTCTGGTATATGTCGTTTCCGGTGCTGCCGGCAAAATTATGCGCTACTCCCGGAATGCCGACTGGAGTTACTCCTGCATTAAACGTATTTTGATATGATTTATTTCCATAATTTCCGGCTGCCGAAAAGTATGATACCCCCTGAGCTTTAACTTTATTTACTGCCTGAGCAATAATTCCATCGGTCAAAAATGGTTGGGTGATGTAAGTGATATCGTCAACAATAATGTCGCATCCGGCTTCTTTTAAATCATTTATGCCTTTTGCAAAATCAGGAGCATTAATAAACCCCGTCCGGAAAGCCAGTTTGGCTTTGGGTGCAATATCATGAATAATCTGCAACATAGCTCTTCCTTCGTCAGTTCTGGTGCCGAACGGATATTCAAAGACTACATCAACAGGATTTGGATTAACAAGATTTCCAGCTCCCGGGAGATCTCCCTTCGATACATCATCCTGAGCAGGATTGCCACTTAGAGTATTAAAGCTATCCGAAATAACGCCAACTTTTACTCCTTCTCCCTGCAAATTAAATCCATTACGGGCAAAATCAGAATGCATGGCAATATCGCCCAGACTTGTCACGATTCCACTGGTTGGAATGGCCGGATAAACAGGCCTTACAAACTTGATATAGGTTGTAAGGGTGTTAAGCAACAGTAGTTTAAGTATTGGAAGTTTTGCGGTTATAATAATTCCATTTGCATCAGGTATCACATCGTACAAACCATAAGTGGTTGTCAGCAGGCTAAGCAGTGAAGCATACATTCCGTCCAAAACTTTAATTTCAATGAGTACATCCGATCCAAAAATCTGGAAAATGTCATTAGTCTGATAGGTTCCTCCGGCGGCATAATAGTTATAAAGAGAAGTTAATTCCGGTCCTATAATTGATACCAGTTTGCCACCAACTGGTGGAGTATAGTAGGGGAAAATATTTTGATCTTTGCAGGCCAATATGTTCTGAAAGTCAGATGTTTTAAAATTTGCGATTAGAAAATCGCCACCGGCTTTGACCTGAGTCCGCTGATTTTGGAGTCCTCCTGAAAGTGTATAGGTTATTAAAAATTCTCCTGGTAATCCATTCCCAAAGCCAGCAGTTCCGGTAATTCTAAAACCGCTAAACGGATCACCAGGCAAATTTGGCCCTAAATCTATGTTTTTGTAATTTAGATTACCCGAAATTACTGTAATAGAAACATTTGAATAGGTTCCTGGTATTGCTTCGACTGAATATCTCGCCATGGCTTTGCAATTATCCATGCACCCATTATGCTTTACATTCAATTGAATCGTAAAGTTGTTTTTACCATCATCGGTTACAGATCTGATACTGGTAGAATATCCCTGACCCTGTTCTTTAATAATTTCACAATTAACCTGAGCTTTTGCTGTCGGAATACTAAAAAATATGAACAGTAAAATACAACCTGCAAGCAGTAAATTGTAAAAATTGTGATAAAAATTTCCCTTTTTCATCGTTAATCCATTTAATTGAATGAGAACTACAGTTTAATTCAAATCGTTTTTTAATCCTGAATTGATGAATTTTTTTGTCATTTATTCAGGTCGCAGTAAATATTGAGGTTTATAACCTTTTATTTTAATTGAATCTTTCTGGTATTCTGCTATGGAAAATACTAGCTTAGAATTAAGAATAAATGTATAAATAATAAAAGACAAAAAACTCTTTTATTTAGATCGATTTGCAGAATTTTAACAATTTATCTTTTCGATAATTTGTTAATCATTGTTACTACACTATATTTTAAGCAGAAATGGATCTATTTTGTAGCTCATTTTGCGATTAAGCCCTGTTTAAACAGTCAATTCGTATCAGCTTTTTCTTCTTGTGTAGTTTCTACTCTTAATTCAGCTCTCTACAATTTCACTAAATCACAACACTGCTTAAAGATCTATCCAATTAATTCCCCAAGAGTTAACGATTTGGTTTCTGATGTAAGCTTTAACTACTATGACTGTTATCTGCAATACTAATGTATAGTACAATTATTTTTCTTTTTACTTGTTCCAAGTCTTGATCCATAACTAATTCATTGCAGTTTTTGCTCTACTCTATATTAAACATTTTGGTTATTAATTTAAACTTTTAGTATCAATTTGATATGTAAATAAAGACTAATATGTCTTTATTTATGAAAACGTCAATTAATTATTTTTGTTCATTTCGTTTTAGTTGTTTTTTTATAGAGTAAATTGAGGATAATTTTTAGGAGAGAGGAATTTTATTAGAGTTTGTCTTTTTGTTCTGATTTGTTGATGGCAAATTGATTCAGATTGATATGGAAGGTGTTATTGTGTAAAAATAAAAACCTCTGAAATACTTAATTCCAGAGGTTTTCCATTGCATGTAATTTACCTGAGCCTCATGCCGGACTTGAACCGGCGACCTGCTCATTACGAATGAGCTGCTCTACCAACTGAGCTAAAGAGGCAAAATTTCAG
>JAIFMH010000092.1 GCA_020048595.1 Bacteroidota bacterium
CGTGGTAAATCTTTCTTATTCAGACCGGCAAAGATCATCCTGTCGAGTTTTACTACATCATAACCCAGGGCCTCAAAAATACGGCGGACAATACGGTTTTTGCCCGAATGGAGTTCAACACCGATTTCCTTTTTGCTCTTTCCGCTTTCGTCGTACGAAATCTCATCAACCATTGCAATTCCATCTTCCAGCTCAACACCTTCGCCAATTTTAAGTAAATCAGCTTTGGTAAGCGGCTTGTCGAGCTCTACATGATACACCTTGCGCACTTTGTGGCTGGGGTGCATCAGTTTGGTAGCTAACTCACCATCATTGGTGAAAAGCAACAGTCCGCTGGTATTTCGGTCGAGGCGGCCAACCGGATAAATCCGTTCGCGGCCTGCATCAGCTACAAGCGACATTACTGTATTGCGGTCGAATGGATCGTCGGTAGTAGTTATATATCCTTTTGGTTTGTTGAGAAGAAGATATACTAATTTTTCCCTGCGTACTTTTTCGTCGCCGTACTGTACTTTATCAGTAGGTAATATTTTGGTTCCCAATTCGGTAACAACAACACCATTTACCATTACAGCACCTGCAACAATCAGTTCATCTGCTTCGCGACGCGAGCAAATACCTGAGTTGGAAAGGAATTTATTTAAGCGAATACTTCCATCAGGACTCGGAGCTCCCGGCTTGCTTCCCGGATAGTCTTTTTTCCCTGGTTTGCGGTCGTAACTGCTTTTGCGATCTGATGATCTTTCATATGTTTTACGGGCTGGTCTTTCACTGTCACCGCTTCTTTCGTATGGACGGCGTGCAGGCCTTTCGCTATCACCACTTCTTTCGTAAGGTTTGCGATCAGGTCTCGGACTATCTCCGCTTCTGTCGAATGAACGACGTTCCGGTCTTTCACCATCACCACTTTTGTCGAACGAACGGCGTGCAGGCCTTTCGCTATCGCCACTTCTTTCGTAAGGTTTACGCTCAGGTCTCGGACCATCGCTGTTTCTGTCGAATGAACGGCGTGCAGGCCTTTCGCTATCGCCACTTCTTTCGTAAGGTTTGCGCTCAGGTCTCGGGCCATCTCCGCTTCTGTCAAATGAACGGCGTTCAGGCCTTTCACCATCACCACTTTTATCGAATGAACGGCGTGCTGGTCTTTCCCCGTCTCCGCTTCTTTCGAAAGGTTTACGCTCAGGTCTCGGGCTATCTCCGCTTCTGTCGAATGAACGACGTGCCGGTCTTTCGCCATCGCCGCTTCTTTCGTAAGGTTTGCGCTCAGGTCTCGGGCTATCTCCGCTTCTGTCGAATGAACGACGTTCCGGTCTTGCACCATCTCCGCTTCTTTCGTAAGGTTTGCGTTCTGGTCTCGGGCCATCTTCGCTTCTGTCGAATGAACGACGTGCCGGTCTTTCGCCATCGCCACTTCTTTCGTAAGGTTTGCGCGCTGGTCTTTCGCTGTCTCCGCTTCTGTCGAACGAACGACGTTCTGGTCTGGCTCCATCACCAATTTTGTCGAATGAACGACGAGCTGGTCTTTCGCCTTCGCCACTCCTATCGAATGGGAGACGGGCTGGTCTTTCGTTATCACTGCTTTTGTCGAATGAACGACGGGCTGGTCTTTCGGCATCACTGCTTTTGTTATAAGACCGACGTGGGGCTTCATCTTTCCCCGCACCTCTGCTGCTGCTTCTACCTGTTGATGAAGGTCGTCCGCTTCCAGAGGCAGAACTTCTTTTAGGCCGGGGATCACTATTCTTCGGGGTTCCCTTTCCCGGCCTGCTATTGCGTTGCATAAAATTTTGATTTTTGCAAAGATATGCATTTTTAAGCTACAATTTCTGAAACCGCCTGTGAGAACAAACATTAGCCAGTTATAATCTGCACATAATCTGACATTTGCATAAAATATAGGACTTTACCGCTTATATCCTAAATTGAAACCAATATGCTATTGATTATTTCCAAGGTTTTCAGCTAAATATTTACTATATTTGTAATTGATTCAAGGTTTTCTTTTTGAAAGGAGGAAATATGAAACTCATTAAAGAGCGTATCATCACAGTAGGGCATTTTACCTGGTCGAGGGCTTTACTGATGCAGATCATTTTACAGGATAATAGTATTGATTGCTTTGTGGTACCAAAGGATACAGTACTTTCCCGCGGATATGTTGATTTACGGGTTAAAGAAAATGATCTGGAAAAAGCACTTAAAATCATTGATCTTGCCTCGAAAGACACCGGAAGCGCCAAGGAACAGGCAGTTCATAGGATTCAGGTTGTACGGCGGATAATGGTGCCGGTTGATTTTTCGGATATTTCGTTTAATGCCTGTAGGTTTGCGGTTAGCCTTGCATCCAAATATAAAGCTGAAGTAAAACTGGTTCATGTTTTCTATAATCCGGCCATTGATGTTTCACCTTACGCCGATCATTACTCTTATCAGATAAAATTAGTTGAAAGCCTACGGGAAATCGAAAAAAGTGCCCGCGAAAACATGCTCAAACTGGAGCATAAATTAAAAATGTGGTGTATAAAGGAAAACCTGGCACAAATACATATTACGGCTAAATTGATTAACGGTTTCAGCACTGACGAAATACTGGAATACAGCAAAAAATACAAACCTGCCCTGATTATTATGGGAACCCGCGGACTTACCCGTGACAACTACAAGGCCTTTGGCAGAGTTGCCAGCAGGGTAATCGAAAACTCAGTTGTTCCCGTGTTAGCACTTCCTTCGGGGACTGCTAATACCATCGGGGAAATAAAATCAGTGCTTTATGCTACTGACCTTGACCCATCGGATTATTCAGCTCTTAACCGGCTGATTCAAATGATGTCCCCGTTTAAAATTAAAATTCATTGCGTACATATCTGTTTTGTTGAGAAGAAACCATGGGATTCCGTTAAACTCGACGAATTAAAAGCACATTTAAAAAATGAATATAAAGGAATCGATATAGGCTTTACTAACATAGTGAGTGATAATGTAATGAACGGACTCGAAACATACATCAGGGATAATCATATTGATGCTTTGGCGGTTACGACTCATAAACGGAATCTGCTCGAAAAAATGTTTATTCCCAGCGTTTCGCGAAAGATATACAGTGAAACTGGCAAGCCTTTGCTGGTTTTTCATGCCCGGGAATAGAGATTTCAGGTTTTAGAAATCATCCGGTAAGTAAAGCTCTTTTAGCTAAAAAAGAAACCGGTATCACTTTTCACAGTTCACTATTTGTAACCCCGAGGGCCAGCCCTGAGTTTGCCGAAGAGAAGGCACTCTTCACTATTCATTATTCACTATTCACTTCAATTACATTCGCGCCATAAAAGCATCCTTTATATGGTTTAAAACCACTTTACCTCCACCCAGTAAGATCCCGATTACATCAAACCGTGTTTCCCCTTTAAAATCTGCGAACTGGATATACGCATCAGCCGTACGCACTATTGCTTTCATTTTTGCAGGTTTCACTTCCATTTCCGGTTCGCCGAAATGATCGGTTGTACGTGTTTTTACTTCTACAATCACAAGCCATTCGCCATCACGGGCAATAATATCCAATTCGTCGTGACCAAAATGCCAGTTGCGATGCAAAATCTGGTAACCGATATGCCTGAGATGCTTTTCGGCCAGATCTTCCCCGATCTTGCCCAGTTCGTTGTGGTCTGCCATATTATTTTACAAATAACCGGATCAGGTATAAAATGAGATAAATAAAAGCGAAGAAACCCAAAAAGAATAAAGCCGGCTTCATGATCTTCCGAAAGGTATCAGAGGTTCTGGCAGTTTCGCTATCCGGTAAAAACAACAGTGAAACACCATTATTATCAATATCTAAGCGGACCTCGCGACCCATAATCAAAGCACGGTTATCTGTAATATGCCCTGCCGGAAAATTGAAACACACCGGTATCCCGGCTTCCTGCGCATATTCCGATATGATCTGTTCAGCCTGTTTCCCGAACGGAACTGTATTATCATTCATTTTGATTAATCCACCCACAATCAATCCTTTAATTCCTGAAAGTTTACCGCTACGTTTCAGGTTTAACATCATACGGTCCATGTGATACAGATACTCATCGAGGTCTTCGATAAACAGGATTTTATCTTCCGTCTGAATATCCGAAGGTGTTCCGATAAGTGAATAAAGAATAGAAAGATTGCCGCCTGTGAGTATGCCCGAACCGTTTCCTGGCTTATTCGATGGTTGATTTTCAATAGTATATTCAAGTGTTTCGCCAAACAATGCTTTTCGCAAGGATTCCGTGGCATTTTCGGAACCTTCATCCGAAAAATTTATTGGCATTGTAGCATGAAGGGTTTCAATCCCATACTGAGTTTGAATATGCGAATGCAAAACAGTGATATCACTGTAACCTACAATCCACTTGGGATGCTGCTCAAATGTGCCAAAATTTATATTGTCAATAATCCTTGCCGTTCCATAACCTCCTCTTGCACATACTATAGCCTTAATACTTGAATCATCCAGCATCATCTGTAAATCGGAAGCACGCTCCTCGTCGGTGCCCGAATACTGGTTATTTACACCAAATAAATGTGGACCAGTGATAACCTGTAAACCCCATGACCGGAATGTATTGATGGCTACATCCATTTCGGACGGAGAAACCTTCCGGGCAGTTGCAACAATGGCAATTTTATCGCCGGAGGTCAGGTAAGGAGGAGTTATCATTTAAATGGATTTGAAATATCAAAAGTAATGAATCCATATTTAATCTACTGCTTAGATTAAAAGAAAACCACTGAGGCACGGAGGGCACAAAGGAACACAGAGGAATGAAAGATTCCTTATTAACTAATCCCCCATAATAGTTGTTTGTCCTATGAAAAAGAAAAAGCTTGAACCACATAGTCACATAGAGCACATAGAAGAGTTTTACTCCGTGTTTCTCTGTGTTCTCCTGACTTCGACATTTGGGTGGCGCAGACAGATTTAACGCCTTGAGAATCGCATAAACGGTATAAAAATTATTTTTTATGTCCGAATATTCAATCCTCATGAACTTAACTACGTTGAGGGTGGCGCATTGTCGAAGTCAGGAAAAAGAAAAAGCTTGAACCACATAGTCACATAGAGCACATAGAAAAGTTTTACTCCGCGTTTCTCTGTGTTCTCCGTGCCTCCGTGGTTAAAAGATCGGAAAAGAGCGGAGTCTCCAGCCTCAAAAGCCAAAACCAAAAACCCAAAACCCTTTTTCATTTTAAAAACCCATTTCATTTCATAACCTATTCAGTATCTTTGCACCCTATTTTTACCAGGAGGAAAACCATGACCGATCTCAATACCAAAACTTTTAAACGCTATACTGTAACTTCTGCCTTACCATATGCGAATGGCCCGATACATATCGGTCACCTTGCAGGGGTTTATATTCCAGCTGACATTTATGTCAGATTTTTACGTTCAAACAGGCGTGATGTCTTATTTATTGGTGGAAGCGATGAACATGGAGTTCCGATCACTATCAGGGCAAATAAGGAAGGTATTACTCCTCAGCAGGTTGTGGATAAGTATCATAAAATTATTAAGAAATCTTTTGAGGATTTAGGCATTTCCTTTGATATTTATAGCCGTACCTCCGCTCCTATTCACCACGAAACTGCTTCTGAGTTTTTCAGGAAGTTATACGACAACAACCAGTTTATTGAAAAAGAAAGCGAACAGTATTACGATGTGGAAGCCCAGCAATTCCTGGCCGACCGTTATATAACCGGAACCTGCCCACGCTGCGGCAACGAGCGAGCATATGGCGATCAGTGCGAAAGTTGCGGATCAACGTTAAGTGCAACTGAACTGATCAATCCTAAATCGGCACTGAGTGGAAACATTCCCGTGATGAAAGAAACCAAACACTGGTTTTTGCCACTCGATCAGTACGAAACCTGGCTTAAAGAATGGATTCTTGTTTCTCATAAGGACGACTGGAAAACAAATGTTTACGGTCAATGTAAATCGTGGCTGGATAGTGGTCTACAACCCCGTGCCGTTACCCGCGACCTGGATTGGGGAGTAAAAGTTCCTGTTGATGGTGCCGAAGGCAAGGTGCTGTATGTATGGTTCGAAGCACCAATCGGCTATATTTCAGCAACCCGCGACTGGTCGTCACAAACCGGTAAGGACTGGGTTCCGTACTGGAAATCAGATGATACCAAACTGGTACATTTCATAGGGAAGGATAATATCGTTTTTCATTGTATAATTTTTCCTGCCTTACTAAAGGCCGAAGGAACTTTTATTTTGCCTGATAACGTACCCGCGAATGAATTTCTAAATCTTGAAGGAGATAAAATATCAACTTCCCGGAACTGGGCTGTTTGGCTTCACGAATACCTGGTAGATTTTCCCGGAAAACAGGATGTGCTGAGGTATACCTTAGCTGCCAATGCACCTGAAACCAAGGATAACGATTTTACCTGGAAAGATTTTCAGACACGCAATAACAGCGAATTACTGGCGATATTCGGGAATTTTGTTAACCGTACCCTTGTACTTACTCACAAATATTTTGGCGGTGAAGTTCCGGCTTTAGGCGAAGTAAATGATATTGACAGGCAGGCAATGTCCGAAATTGCAGATTTCCCGGCTCGTATCGCTAACAGTATTGAGAGCTACCGTTTCCGCGAAGCTCTGAACGAAATGATGAACCTGGCCAGGCTAGGGAATAAATATCTTACCGAAACTGAGCCCTGGAAAAACTTTGCTTCGAATCCTGAAAAGGTAAAAACTATATTGAATGTCTCGTTGCAGATTTGTGCAAACCTGGCCATTCTGTGTGAACCATTCCTGCCTTTTACTTCTGCAAAGTTGCTTGAAATGCTTAATGCCAACCTGGAGCCGTGGGCAGAGTCAGGTACTTGTACATTGTTGCAACCCGGTCATAAACTTAACCAGCCGGCTTTGCTTTTCGATCGCATCGAAGATGATGTTATTGCAGCACAAGTAAAAAGACTCACGGATACCAAAGCTGAAAACGCTGCTGAAAATGCCGTAATTGCTCCTCAGAAACCGGAAATCACATACGATGATTTTACAAAACTCGATTTGCGGATAGGCACCATTACCGAAGCCGAAAAAGTAGCTAAAACTGTTAAACTGCTAAAACTTACCATTGATACCGGAATGGATAAACGCACTGTGGTATCGGGAATTGCCGAGCATTACACACCCGAACAGGTAATCGGACAAAAAGTGGTGCTGCTTGCCAATCTTGCTCCGCGTAATCTGAAAGGTATTGAATCGAAAGGAATGATACTGATGGCTGAAGACAAAGAAGGTAAACTTTGTTTTGTGTCGCCGACGGAGGCTTTTGGAAACGGAAGTGAAGTGAGGTAGTTTTGGCTGCATTCGAAGAAAACACCAGCCTTATTTAGCACAATTGAAATCATTACCGCAATTTACTTTTGCCGGAATGATACATTCAGCGACAGATATTTGATAAAATATTCACCAACATGAAGGTCGGGGCAAATGACAGCGGGAATTTATCCCTGAAAATTCCGCATTGTTGCTTTTCTCCCCTTCGCCCCATCGCCCCTCGCTTTGTCGCCCCTTCACCTTGTAAAACTAAAACACTCGTCTTCCCGTTAACTATTGCAGTTCCCTGCCATCATCTTTCAACATCCGGTAAATGGTAGTTTTACCAATGTTGAGTTTATCAGCAACCAGCCGCACTTTATTATCGTATTTATTCAGATAGTGCGTAATAATAATTTTTATATAATCGTCAAGGGTAGCTTCTTCGTTAACGAAATCAAGCATTGCCGTGGTATTTGGCAATTTAACATCCTCGGCGTGAATGGTGTTGGTATTGGTCATAACGGCGGCCAGTTCAACAATGGCTTTTAACTCACGCACGTTGCCCGGGAAAGGATATTTACGAAATTTCTCCATTGCATCTGCTGAAATAATGAGTTTCGGCATCCCGTTTTTTGCACAGAATTCATCCACAAAGAACCTCGCCAGTAAAAATATATCATTCCCACGTGAACGCAACGGGGGAAGTTCGATAGGAAGTCCCAGCAATCTGTAATACAAATCTTCCCTGAAATTCCCCTTTTTAACTTCTTCCAGGAGGTTTTTATGTGTGGCTACAATTACACGCACATCAAGCTTTTGAGGTTTGTTCGAACCAACCCTTACAACTTCTTCTTCCTGTAAAACCCGGAGAAGTTTAGCCTGCATATTCAGGTCCATATCCCCAATTTCATCCAGAAATATAGTACCATGATTGGCTTCTTCGAATCGTCCGATCCGTTGATTATTAGCCCCGGTAAATGAACCCTTCTCGTGACCAAACATCTCACTTTCGATAAGTTCGCGTGGAATTGCAGTTACATTTACTGCAACGAAAGGTTTGTTTTTTCTTTTCGAATTAAAATGTATTGCTTTAGCTACCAGCTCCTTACCGGTACCTGTTTCGCCATGTACCGAAACAGAAATGGTAGTTTTTGTAGCTTTCTCGATAAGACGGAAAACTCCGTTTATAGCCGGGCTATCGCCTTTTATCAGGTTATTGAATTCATATTTTTTTCCAATCTCGTCCTCAAGATTCGATATTCGTTGCTTGAGGTTAAAATTTGATTTAATATTCCGCATTACCGACCATATCCGGTCCTTGGTATCGGGATCCTTAAGAACATAATCGTAAATCCCTTTTTTCAGCAATTCGACTGCTGTAGAAATATCCTGCTGGCCGGATACTATTATTACCGGTAACTCGGGATCAAACTCCCTTATTCGTTTCAATACATCAAACCCACTCATATCCGGAAGATTGAAGTCGAGTGAAATAGCTGAAGGCCCTTTATACAAATTCGCCAGCAACTCTTTCCCTGATGTAAATACTGTTACATCATAATCCGGATTTTGCGATAAATGATACGAAAGAATCTTCGCATACATAACATCATCTTCTACCACAAAAATTTTAAACGTATCCATAAGTTGTCCTTTTCATAAGTTAATTTCCTAAATACGGAAAAGTAACAAAGTAAATTAAAAATAGTGTACAATTCCCAAAATGGGACTAAATTTTTCATTTCAGGATTGATTCCCTCTGGCAAAATCTTTTTGAGACGAAATGATTCTTTCGTAGCCCAATCAAATCCATATTAGAGGAAACAATAATTTTAAAAACATCTTTTTAGCGCAGAGCACTCAAGTCAGCCTTTATATTATTGATTATCAATACTATTAAAAATTTCAAAATCGAGAACTGCAGCTCCCAGATATAAAGAAACCAGATCAGGATACTACTGTGAAATGCGATTAGAAACAGCAAATCTTCATTTCTGTTACTTTGAAACTACCGGTTCTTTACAGGCAAAAAGCCTCCACTTAGTTTTTAATACAAATTTTGTGACAAAATGAATATTGCGGAAAATATTTATTATCTATCTGACTGTGAATCGGATAACTTAAGGAGAAGTTCTTCTATTTCAAAATAATTATTCCTGGTGAGAATTTCCATTCTTACTTTCTTGAAACCAGGTAATCCTTTGAAATAACCGGCATAATGTTTACGCATCTCAATTATTCCTTTATGCTCTCCTTTTTTTTGAATGGCAAGCCTAAGGTGCGATAGGCTGACATTAATTCGTTCACCCAGTTCAGGTGATGGATTTATTTCCCCTTTGTAAATAAAATCTTTAACATCTTTAAAAATCCATGGATGGCCAATAGCTGCCCGTCCGATCATTATGGCATCCACACCATATTTGTTAAACATTTCTCCGGCTTTCTGAGCATTAGTAATATCTCCATTCCCAATAACAGGAATCTTCATCCTTGGATTATTCTTCACCTCACCGATAAGAGTCCAGTCAGCTTCTCCTGAATACATCTGAGCCCGTGTGCGGCCATGGATGGTAAGCGCCTGTATTCCCACATCCTGAAGTTGTTCGGCAACATCAACGATAACTTTGCTGTTTTCGTCCCAGCCCAGCCTGGTTTTTACGGTTACAGGCAATTTTACAGCATTTACAACCTCACGGGTAATAGCTATCATAAGTGGTATATCATTAAGCAGGCCAGCTCCAGCGCCCTTCATTGCCACTTTACGAACCGGGCATCCAAAATTTATATCAATGAGTTCAGGTTTTAGTTCTTCGGCCAGTAAAGCGGATTTTATCATGGCCTCCACATTGTTGCCGAATATCTGTATTCCAATTGGCCTCTCCGCTTCATCAAAATGCATTTTAGCAGTACTTTTTACCGCCGATCGCACCAAAGCTTCCGACGAAACAAATTCAGTGTAAACCATATCGGCACCATGCATCCGGCAAATAGTGCGGAATGCAGAGTCGGTAATATCCTCAAGCGGAGCTAGTATAACCGGGAATTCTCCCAGGTCAGTTTTCCCTATTATCATTGATTCGTATTTTGGTGGTGCAAAAATAGCAACATTAACTAACGTTTCGGATTAAACCATATTCATTACTTTTGCCACAAATACAAGAGTATGCTCAGAGGCGCTTATAGTCAACTTAACAATGCAAGTAAGTTTATCTTGCTGATAACACTTGTACTCAGTTTTCTGCTTTTTTCAACATTACTCGGGATATTGATGCTTGTCCCTTTCTTCGGCTCTGATGTGATTAGCCTGCTTTCGGCACCTGACTACAGCAATGCAGCAGTTGTTAATGCAATGAAAATAGTACAGATAATGAATATGGCCGGAGGCTTGTTACTTCCGGCAATTATTTATTTGTGGATCTGTACTCCTGAAACGGAGAAATTGGGCAACCTGTATAAATCGCAATATCCGCTTACCTTAGCATTATCATTTCTACTGATTGTGCTGGCACAGCCTCTGATTGGATTGGCTAACGAACTGAATAGTACCCTTTCTCTTCCTGATTGGTTATCATCCATTGAAAACTGGATGAAAAATGCCGAAACCCAGGGTGAAATGGTAACAGAAGCTTTTCTGTCCACTACTTCAACACGCGGATTACTACTAAATATTTTCATGATTGCCATTTTGCCGGCATTTGCTGAAGAGATACTTTTCAGAGGTGCATTAGCCGGTTTATTAAAAAGCTGGACTAAGAATGTTCACCTTGCTGTTTTTCTTTCCGCTATTATTTTTTCAGGAATCCATTTCCAGTTTTATGGATTTCTGCCCAGGTTTTTATTAGGCATGGCACTTGGATACATGTATTTCTGGAGTGGAAGTTTATGGTTGCCCATAGCAGCTCATTTTGCAAATAATTTCCTTTCGGTGATGATTGAGTTCCTTTTCCGCACAGGAAACATTACGACCAATGCTGAAAACTTTGGAATGGACAATGCCGCCTGGCTTACAGCCATAAGTATTGTGGGAGTTACAGGTTTGCTGTATTACATTTACAGACTTACTGCAAACAAAACGCAGAAGATTCAGGGATTATACAATAAATCGGAAGAATAATTTCCAAGTCCCAAAACTCATATTCCAAATTCCAGGAATCAAAGTCCAAGGTAAAAAAAAAGATCGCCATCTGATGACAATCTCTTTTGCAATACTGTTTGTTACAATTATTATTCGGTAACTTTCCCTTTTTTACGGGTGGAGTAGTTTATCTTAAATGCACTTGCTTTACGCAATTCCTGTTTTACATCCGTAACAACACCCATTTTGGTCTCGCCGTCAACTTTGAGTGATGTGGTAAGCATTTTACGGTCAGCCTCATTGCGCGACTGGCGTTCAGCAGCGACAAAAGCCTGAATGTCAGAAACAGAGGAGAAGGAATTATTCAGCTGTATACGTGACTCATTCCCATATTTTGTTTGCATCGGCTGTCCAATATAAATAAAACTCACCAGTGCTTTCTTTTCGAGCTTCTGTACTTCAGTGGCTTGTGGCGGAATGATTTTAACAAGGAGCGTAACTTCGCGAATGGTAGTGATTACCATAAAAAAGAACAGAAACATGAAGATAATGTCCGACATGGAGCCGGTATTAATCCCCGGGACTTTTCGCGCCCCAGCTTTCTTAAAACGTGCCATACTATTTCCCTCCTATATTTTCAGGTTCAGCTTCGGATATTGCTACCGGCACAGCTTTTGAGATAGCTTCGCTTTTATCAGAACTCAGATCGTTAAATTTTACCCCATACTTTTGTTTCGATAGTTCGTTGCGCAGTTCACTGATTGCGGCTGCCAGTTCATTTTGAACATTGATGTAAGTATCGTATGAGGTTCCTCTGTCATTTTTCAAAGAAATAACGCCTTTTGAAACCATTATTTTCCCTAAACCTGGAATATCTTTTTCTTCCATTTCCGGCAGATCCTGGCGGTTTTGGGGATTAGCAAGGAACATTGCTTTTACTGACAAGTACTTTCAAAACATTACGTTCTTTGATATCTATGTCGGGAGGAGGATTTTTGGGATCGAGAGGCGGAGGGAGTTTTCTGGTAATACCCTGATCCGTATCGATAGACGAAGTTAACAGAAAAAAGGTAAGAAGCAGAAACGATATATCTGCCATTGACCCCGTATTTAATTCAGGACTTATTCGTGCCATATCAATAACGTTTTATGGTTTATTTAAACCATTTCACAACCGACGTATAAATCGTAATGATTACAAGCCCGGCCAGAATAATGTAGGTGGTTAAAAGTCCGGCTCCTATTAGCTTTGACATTCCGGCCGAGATATTCATTTTTGTATAAAAAAGACCCTGATCGGCAGGAGAGATGATATACGACAAGATAATTACTCCGACAAGAATAGCAACTCCAATCAGTGTACCTTTCGTACTTTTCACACTCCCTTTAATCATGGTAATTATCGGAAAAATGATAAGAGCAGCAACAGCTATAAACAGCGCAAAATAGGCTAAATATAGCCCGATATTGATTAAGCTATCCATAGTTTATTAGTTTTTAGCATTTTTGTTCTTAACCAGAATATCCATAAAGCTGATGGTTGAATCTTCCATTGAATTAACAAGTGATTCAACTTTAGCAACCAGGTAATTGTAGATAACCTGCAGAATAATAGCAACTATCAAACCGAATACGGTTGTTAGAAGAGCTACTTTCATACCTCCTGCAACAACAGTTGGAGAAATGTCGCCGGCGGCTTCTATTGAATCGAAAGCCTGAACCATACCTACAACTGTACCAAGGAATCCAAGCATTGGTGCAAGAGCTATGAATAAAGTTATCCATGACAGGTTAGTTTCCAAACGTGCCATCATAACCCCGCCATAGGAAATAACCGATTTTTCAACAATATCGATTCCTTCGTTGTAACGGTCCAATCCCTGAAAAAAGATTGAGGCAACCGGACCACGGGTATTTTTACATACCTCTTTAGCGGCGTTAATGCCATTAGCTTGTAGTTCGCTTTCAACCTTACTAAGTAACTTAGTAGTGTTGGTAGTTGAAAGGTTTAGATAGATAATACGTTCGATACTCAGACCTAATCCTATAATCAGACAGATAAGGATTGGAAACATCCACACAGCACCTCCTTCAATAAATTTATTTTTCAAAACCTGGTGGAATGATTCTGACTCTTCCAAAGGGGCTTCAGGAGTTTCAGTTACCGGAGCTGTAACAGCATCAACCTGTGAAGCAGCAGCGGTATCTGTAGTTGCACTCTCATTTTGAGCAAATGCAAAATTCGACAATCCGATAGTTAGCATTAAAGCTAATGACATGAAGGCGATTACTTTTTTCATAATGTCACTGTATTGAATTTTGTTTTAAATGTAATGTTCGATTCAGTTAAACGATAATATTTTGCGGAGAGGATGGGATTCGAACCCATGATACCCTTTTGGGGTATACACACTTTCCAGGCGTGCGCCATCGACCAACTCGGCCACCTCTCCATTATTTTTGTTCCCGAAATATCTGTTCGTAACGGGCTGCTAAGTTACAAAATAATTTTACAAACCCTCTTCCAATATAAATTAATTATATATCAGGATAATCGGGCGATGATATCTATGAAAAGAACTTTCTTCCTTCTGATAAAGGGCTGGAATATGTTTTTCATTTTGTTGTAACAGGAAATTATATAAAAAAGGATAAATGATAAGCAACTATTTTCTGCGAAATTTAAACAGGCATTGAATAACATCCATTCCAGCTAACACTTAACGGATATTCAGTGCTAGATTTTTCTGATAATGTGTTAATGAAATGAATAGAAAAAACAAAAGCGCTATCACATTTAGCACACCATATATAAGGTACGTTTGTGGCAAACCAATGATGTGGGCCAGAAAACCGGTTATCAGCATCCCTAATCCTATTCCCAGATCGAGTCCGGAAAACAGAGTTGAATTAGCCGCGCCACGACGCTGGGGAGGAACAAGATTATTAACCATTGCCTGAAAAGTAGGAAAAACTACTCCGCTGCCTAATCCCAGGAGGAAACCTGCTGCCATAAATCCGGCTACGTTAATAAAGATTCCAAGCAGAATATGCCCTGTAATAAGCAAAACAATTCCTGTCGCGGCCAGGGCCTTAGGTCCATGGCGATCAAAAATTTTACCCATATAAATACGTGCCAATGTAATACCTCCCGCAAAAACGATAAAAAATATCCCTGTATTCCCTACCCCGGTTTTCAGTGCATAAAGCGAAATAAATGAAACCAGGCCTCCATAACTTATATTTATAATCAAAAGGTTAAAAGTTACTGGCAGTGAGCTTGACTCAAGCAGGTTCCGAAATGAAAATACGGTCTTATTCATGAGCGGAACCGAAGGATATTTAATCAGTAATGTGAACAGAAATCCCGTAAAAGCCAGTACTCCGGCAAAGAAGAACATGAGCGTGTAATTATTGTTGTGTGATAGCTGAAGCCCGGTAAAAGGGCCCAGCGCCATTGGAATTGTCATTGCAAGTCCATACATGCCAATTCCTTCACCGCGTCGTTCGGCAGGTATAATATCAACAATAAGCGTACTTCCGGTTGTAGTGGCAACACCCCAAACCAACCCATGAACGAAACGAACGATCAGCATAAGTCCGAATGCTCCTGCCAGTGGGTAGCCTGCAAATATGACCGCAAATAAAAACAATGCGATTATATAAAATATTTTACGCCCGTATCTGTCGATCAGGAAACCGGTAAAAGGCCTGATGAGTAAAGCCGCCAGGGTATAAACGGCAAGGATGAGGCCGGTTTGCGCTTCATCAATGTGCAGTTCCCGAGTCAGAAACACAGGTAGCGTAGGCAGCATTATATAAAAAGCTGTAAACATGAGCAAACTGGCAAAAAAAACCAATACAAAATTGCCCTTAAAAATTGAGTTGTTTGTAAGCGACATCAGAGATTTTTATTGAATCGTCAGATAAAATGTATATTTGTATAGACAAGAAGAAATCTGACAGAGTCATTCAGGTTTGCAAAGGTATCATTTCATTTGCCTGCTTCTGCTAATCAAATAATACAATTTCTAAATACTTGCAACAGCTTGTCAAATCAGAGTTATGCGCTTGTCGTTAAACAAAAAAGGCTGTTTATAGTTTGTTTACAAGGAATTAAAGAATGAAAAACACCATAATCATATGCCTTTTGCTGTTTGTGGCAATTGCCGAGATTACGGCACAGCAGAATTTGTATCGCACACGCAACAGTAAAGTTGATTTTGTATCGGATGCTCCTTTGGAACTGATAAAAGCATCATCAGTTAAATTGCAGGGAGTAATAGATGCAGAGAAGCGTACTTTCGCCTTCAGTATTCCGACTGATTCATTCAAAGGATTTAACAGCCCATTGCAACAGGAGCATTTTTACGAAAACTACATTGAAGCGAAAGACTTCCCAACCTCAAATTTCGCAGGAAAAATTATTGAACAAGTTGATTTTTCGCTGGATGGCACTTATACTATGCGGGCAAAAGGCAAGCTGAACATTCATGGAGTAGAACAGGAACGGATAATAAAGGTAAACCTGCGAATTGTTAAAGGTGTAATTTATGCTGATGCCACTTTTACTGTTTTGCTGCAGGATCACAACATCACTATTCCGAAAATTGTGTTTCAAAAAATTGCTGAGGAGGTAAAAGTTAAGGTAACGATTGAATTTGAAAAAAAGAAGTAACGCTGTAATTCAATTTATGAAGAGCAATGCTGCATGGAGTCAGCAATATCTCTAAACTCTGATTCTGCACTTTTTGAGTTATATTTCTGAATTGAAGGAGGCTATGTAGGGCTAAAAAAGCAGATTCAATTCGTGCAAAACTGTAATTGGAATGCTCAATAAAAAATAAATTGCAACTAAGCAAATAAGTTTCCCGGGATTTTGCTAACAAAACAAAATATCTGCACCTTATGATAAGCTGTATTAATATAAAGTTATCTGAAGATCCCAAATTTCTATAAATAAAAGCAACTGAAGAAATGAAATATATAAAAGCAGGTAATCTGAAAACTACCAGATCCGTTTTGGTTCTGTTTGTTCTCCAGTTGCTGGTTACCGGCATTTCGGGTCAGAAACCTTATTTCAGGAGCATTGATGTACCTGATGAGATTCAGCAAACCTCTATTACATGCCTCTTTCAGGACAACAACAATTATTTATGGGTTGGCACGGGCAAAGGATTGTATCAGTTTGATGGCAACAATTTTACTTATTATACTGGAAATGATAGTCAGGCGGCATTGCAGGTTTCGGCTTTGTATATGACAACGGATCAAATTCTTTGGGTAGGAACACGCAAAGGTGACATTTACAATCCAAAAGGTGACAGCCTGCAACTTTTTGATCCTGAGGAAGGCAATCCAAAAGCTGCTGTTACAGGTTTTGCAACGGACAAAATGGGTAACCTCTGGTTTTCGACCTATGGGGAAGGCATATATTATTATAACGGAAAGCACATTTATAATATTAACACTGACGACGGATTAACTGATAATTACTGCTATACCATTACAGCAGATTTACAAGGTAGAATGTGGATTGCAACTGACGGTGGAATTTCGGTATGCAGCCTGGAGAATGGCAAAAAAATAATCCGGAAAATCACAACTACTGAGGGCTTGCCTGATAATATTGTACTAAGTCTGAGTGTTGACGGAGATGTTATGTGGGCCGGCATGCAGGATGCAGGCATTTGTAAACTCGATATCAATACGTTGAGTATATCCGGCCCAACGCATCCGGGAAAGTGGGCTTTTGGTCCTGTAAATGATATTGTTACAGGTAAAAACTGGCTATGGCTTTCGACCGAGCGAAACGGGATTATCAGTTTCGAACCATCCACCGGAACTATTAATGGCAAATACAGTAACTCCGAAAATGTGAATATATCGCGCATAAACCGGATGTATGCCGATAAACAGGGGAATTACTGGATAGTTTCCGGAAGCCAGTTGCTGCTTTCTTCGGGAAATGATCTGATCCATTATAATGAAACAGACCTGGCATCGGGAAAAAACATACATAGCTTACTTACTGACGTTAGCGGGAACATATGGTTCAGCACGGATAAAGGCTTGTTTGTACTGAACAGGAATAGCGGGAAAACAGAACGGATTACATTGTCAAAAAAAGCTACAACTCACGTTATCAGCCTTTACGAAGATGACAAAGGCAATATCTGGGCCGGAACATTCGGAAGTGGTTTGTTCTGCATTAATTCGGATCGGCAACGTATAAAACTATTCAGCGAGGCTGATGGACTTACCAATGGAAATATACTTTCCATTGCCGGCAAAGGAAAGGAAATGTGGCTGGCAACGCTGGGCGGAGCTTTTAAGTGTATACTAAGCGGAGATCCACATGCAGGCAACTCTCAGGTTTCATTTATCAATTACGGAGATCAGTACTTCCCGGGCAACAATTATATTTATTCTGTTTTTATTGATTCGCGTAACCGGGTCTGGTTTGGTACTGATGGAAAAGGGATTTCAATGCTGCATAATGGCCGGTTTACTAATTTTGATAAGGCGCAAGGTTTGAAAAACAACATCATTTATTCGATTACCGAGGATAGTGGCGGAGATATATGGTTCAGCACATCAAATGCCGGCTTATACCGTTATAACGGAAAAACATTCCGTAATTATTCAACAGCAGATGGATTAAGCGATATTCATATCACAGGTCTGCTGGCCGATAAAAACAACCATTTACTTATAGTTCACAATAACGGAGCTGACATACTTGATATCCGTAACAATACATTTATATATTATGGCGCAGGTGTTGGCATGTCGGGAATAAATCCAGACCTGAATGTGTGTACCCTCGAAAACAGTGATGTAGCCTGGCTTGGCACACAAAACGGGCTGATACGCTTGCAGATACCCGAAGATTTATCAAAAAGACAGCCACAGCTTCAGCTGGATCTGATTTCTGTATTTCTTGGAAAAGAGAATTTTATAGGAAAACATGTTTTTAAATACAATCAGAATCACATCTCTTTTCATTTTAATGCATTCTGGTATATTGCTCCTGACATGGTAAAGTATCAGATCCGGTTAAAAGGTTACGACCTTGGCTGGATTGACACACGCAACAACCTGGGAACTTATTCAAACCTGCCTCCCGGCGAATATACATTTGAAGTACGATCCTCCATAAAAGGAAATTTCAGCCGGTCGGGAATAAAGTCGTATACTTTCAAAATTGAAAAACCTTTCTGGAAAACCAATTGGTTTATCGTTTTGTCAGTACTCAGTCTGGCCATGGCCATATACCTGATTATTTTTCTTCGCGAAAAAGCGCTAAAACAACGTGATGCCATTGCCCGCGAAAAAATAATGTTTCAGTTTCAGACATTGCGAAGCCAGGTAAATCCACATTTCCTGTTCAACAGTTTCAGCACGTTGATTTCAATCATTGATGAAGATAAAAATGTAGCTATTGAATATGTAGAAAAACTTTCGCAGTTTTTCCGTGATCTGCTTGAATACCGCGAAAAAGACCTTATTCCGCTCAGCGAAGAAATTAAGTTGATTGACACCTACTATTATCTGCAAAAGAAACGTTACAACCAAAACCTGCAGCTTCTAAAAGATGTTAATGAAAAAGAACTTACCTCGCTTATTCCGCCAATGGTATTACAAATGTTGGTCGAAAATGCCATCAAGCACAATATTGTTTCTGCAGAAAGGCCACTCACGGTGAGAATATTCACTGATGAAAAATACATCACTGTGATCAACAACTTTCAACGAAAGAAAGACAAAGAGCCATCAACAGGCATTGGAATTACAAATATCAGAAACCGGTATGCCTTGCTGGGTTTTGGTGAAATTATAATTGAAAGTTCAGATGAGAGCTTTATTGTTAAACTTCCAATAATTTATTCTGCAAAATGAATGTATTAATCATTGAAGATGAATCGGCAACAGCACGCCGACTGCAAAAGCTGCTTCAGGAAATTGACCCGGCCATACAAGTGCTGGCAATACACGAGAGTATTGAACAAACCGTGAACTGGCTTAGCAAGCACGGCGAACCGGATCTGATGTTTATGGATGTAAATCTTTCGGACGGACTAAGCTTTGGCGTTTTTAAAGAAGTGGATGTGAACTGCCCGGTGATATTTACAACAGCATATGATCAGTATGCAATACAGGCATTTAAGGTTAACAGCATTGATTATTTGCTGAAGCCGGTTAACAAGGAAAGCCTGGAGGAAAGCCTGCGCAAATACCATAAACTGCAACATAAGGAAGGAAAACCAAAAATTGATATCGCAAAGCTTGATATTGCCAAACTTGCACTTGCACTTGGTATTCAAAAGCCTGATTATATGAAGCGGCTGATTGTACGCTATGGAGAAGTTATAAAAGCGATTGAAATGAAGGATGTAGCCTACTTTTATTCCGACGAAAAAATTGTTTACATGGTGCTGAAAGAAGGCAAGTCGTACCCGGTAGATTTTACCCTTGATCACATGGAGACACGCCTCGATCCGGAGTTGTATTTCCGTATCAACCGGAAGTTCCTGATAAGTTATCATGCTATTGAAAAAATGATTTCATACAGCAAATCGAGGATAAAAATTACTTTAAATCCTGCTTGTGAGCTCGAAGCCATTTCGAGTACTGAGCGTTCGGGCGATTTTAAAGAATGGCTGGCAGGGAAGTAACCATCTTATAATAGTTACAGGAACTAAAAAGCCTTGCTTTTTAATGAATGACAGCCTATAAAAATTTAGTTTTAAGTATTTGGGGATAGCGTGTCGGTATATGATTTCCTGCAAAAAGGGAAGATCAGCAAATCCGGTCGCCAGGCTTAATATATATTATTTCAACAAAAACCCAGGTTTAAACCGGTTCAGTGGCAATAAATTCCAGTTCATCCATCTTCAGTTTTTAGTTTTTACTATCGGGCGTTACTTTGCTTCATCAAAACAATTTAACCCTATAAAAATTATTTTATGAAAACATTCATTCTTTTACCTGTACTGGCTCTATTATTTGCCTCATGCTCAAACAGCGATACAACTTCTGATCCGGTTGCTGACCTCACCACACAAACCAATATGGTTGCTCAGAGCGACTGGAGTATTACCAGGTTTACTGACAGCGGTAATGACGAAACGTCCGACTTTACAGGCTACAAATTCCAATTTAATGCTGATGGCACATTTGTTGCAACTTCCTCTGAAGCAACTTTCAAAGGAACCTGGGTATTGGGAGTAGGAGAAACCAAACCTGATGACAGTGGCGATGATGCTACAGACGATAAATTCAATAAGCTTACCATCACGGTAGCAGGAAACAAACAAATGGAGCATCTGAGTCACAAATGGCTTGCTGAAAAAATAACTGCTACCGAAATATGGCTTCGTGATGACAATGTAGCTTCAAATGAATTACTAAGATTTGGCAAATAATAGCTTTCTTATATCAAACTGCAAAACGAATTCACCATGAAAAATACAACAATCTTACTGGCTATCCTCCTTTTTATGACCACCCTTGCTCATGCCCAGAAATACATGACTAAAGGTGGAACCATCAAATTCTCTTCAGAAACTCCGATGGAAAAGATTGAAGCATTGAACCGACAAGTTAACAGCGCGTTGGATTTTTCAACCGGAAATTTTGTTTTCAAAGTGTTGATTCGTGGTTTCGAATTCGAAAAAGCTCTGATGCAGGAGCACTTCAATGAAAATTATATGGAGTCGGAAAAATTTCCTAATTCAACATTTAATGGGAAAATTACCAATATCAAAGATGTGAACCTTGGGAAAGAGGGCATTTATAAAATAGTTGTTGAAGGTGAATTATCGATGCATGGTGTTACAAACAAAGTAAAAGTAAACGGAACACTTGAAATTAAAGGTTCAAAGGTTTTAGGAAAAGCTACCTTTAATGTATCGCCAAAGGATTACAACATTACAATACCCAAAGCAGTTATCAAAAATATTTCTGAAGCCATTCAGGTTGATGTAAATGTATCGCTCGATAAGTTAATCAACTAATTCCCCACTATATATATCCGCTTTGCCGGGCAACCAGGGCCTTGTTCTGGTTGCAACACTATCACTACCTTACTTCATTGCCAGGATTTTACACCTTGGAAAAAGCTCTCCGGCTAATTGCCAGGGAGTTTTTTGTTTTGCTGGTTTATCCACACAGATTAACTTAACCTGAACTTGCTGCAAACATTGTAGTTGTTTGTTTTATCAAACTTACTGCCAGTTTGTTATATATTTAGAATCTGATATTATCGGTATAAAATTCTGAAAAAAAGGCCAATAATTCGGTGAAAGCCAGATGCACAACTTTTATTTTACTCCCGATACTGATAATCCGGTTGATAGAATTAATTTTACATCGGCTGATTGGGAAGGCATATAAACACAAACATTAACTCTCCTAGCCGGAAACATGTATATTCTGACCACTATTTTCTTATTGTCGGTAATGCAAAATTTGCATGCTGCTGATATTGGATTGCTTAGAGCGATATATGAAAACAGGAATCCAATTTTTGATGCAACCTTTATTTTTATTACAAATTCTGCTGCAGTCATAGCTTTCGGAATACCGGTGATCATGTTACTAATTGCCAGGTTCCGGAAAATTACCGGATTGCGACTTAATGCCCTTTTGCTGATTATGCCGGTAGCGATATCCGCACTTATTGCGAATATTTTAAAATACATTATTGATTCGCCCCGACCCTTTGAAATATATCCGTTCATTGTGAAACTCAGCAGTGGCGGCAGCCCGTCATTTCCTTCGGGACATACTGCTGATGCATTTGCATTTGCGGTAGCTGTATGTTTGGTGTATCCAAAATGGTATACAATTATCCCGGGGCTGATATGGGCTTCACTTGTAGGATACTCGCGAATGAGCCTTGGAGTACATTTTCCTTCCGATGTTCTGGCAGGAGCAATAATTGGTTCCGTATTTGCTATTGCGTATATTACTATCGCCAGAAAGAAACACTGGCATTCAGCATAGTACCGAAATATTTTGATTAATCCGACTCAGGAAAAGCACTTTTTCATTACCCAGACTTCAGCACCAAAATAAGTGGTTAAGGTTCCTGGTAAAAGAACAATAATGTGCTTATATGACGCAGCATGATTCGCTGATCCCTTATTTGCAATATATCCCAAAATATAGTTACTTTTGCACACCAACAAACTATGGCCCCATAGTTCAATGGATAGAATTTCAGATTCCGGTTCTGAAGATTTGGGTTCGAATCCCGATGGGGTCACATATATACACTGATTATCAGATAGTTATAAATTATACGTGCAAATGTACGTGTAATTATTTTTATTTACTCTCACTTTTGCGCC
>JAIFMH010000305.1 GCA_020048595.1 Bacteroidota bacterium
GTTTTGTTAACCATTTCGGATATATCAGCTCCTGCTACAAATGCTTTCCCGGTACCGGTTATCACAACAGCCGTTAATGTGGGATCAGCTGCCTTATTAGCTATCAGATAATCCATTTCATCAAAAAATGCGGTGTTGAGAGCATTCATGCTTTCGGGTCTGCTGATAGTTACCAGCAACATACTTCCGCGACGTTCGGGCTGTAGGATTTTATATTCCATAGATTATGGTGTAAGAAATAAAGCGGGTCATACACATGAACCAGAAACAAATATAAATATATTTAGATATAAGAAACAATCAGCCTATAAAAAAGTTGACAGTTTTCCCTGGATATCAGAATTTTGCATTTCTTAATAAAGCCCCTTTACACGTGGCTTTCCGGCTATAAAATCTTTAAGGTAAAATGGCTCACAGTAAGCAACATCAGCAAAATTATGATTCTCAAATTCCTTTTCTGCCAACATACAAATAGCTTTGGCAGATAATGAAATGTCGTCTAAAAAAGTAGTGTTTGCTTTGGATTCTAAAAGTGATAAGCACTTGGAAGCTCCATCTCCAAAATAGATGATTTCTTTCCCGGAAAAAGCCATGAATGACTCTTCAGTCACAATATGGGCATTAACGGGTTCAATATAATTTAAATTCTGATCAAACACGGCAGTGTATACTTCCATCCGACGGGCGTCGAGCATAGGTACAAGCAGAATGTCTTCCATGTTTTTATTCTCTTGCTTACAATTCTGTAATGCCTGCCAGGCTAATGATTTCAATGTATCTACGGCAATGAATGGTTTATCAAGTGCATAGCATAAGCCTTTTGCGGATGACACTCCTATCCGCAGGCCTGTATATGAACCGGGACCCATACTTACAGCGATGGCATCCATTTGCTGATATGTTAATCCGGCTTCGGCAAAAATATCCGCAATATAGGTTGTCAGAGCAGCGGAATGATCTCTTGAACCCACAGATTCACGGATTGCAAGCAGCTTTCCATCCCTTACCAATGCCACGGAACAGACAGACGTTGCTGTTTCAATACCCAAAATTATTGCCATGCGTTTATTTGTATTGCTAAATTAGAAATTCGCGCTCGTGTAATCACAAATGAAATTGAATTCCGGTAAAAAAATTCCAAATCATTTTCTTGCAAATTTAACCCGAATTACGCATTAGCGTAATCGATTAAACAAATCTAATGCTTTTTAATAGTAGAATATTGAAAACCAAAGATTTGTTATATCGGGGTTAATCCAACTAACGCAAGTAGTTCGACTTCGTCTCCTATTGCGTAATTTGGGTTTAAACTGTTGTAGCAAAAGAAAGGCCCGTTTCCGGGCCTTTCTTTTGAAAACAATTGTTTTAATTATTTTGCTTCATCTGTATACAAATCCTTGGCCTCAACTTTCTTCACCTTATCACCCTCTTTCAGTTTCTTGGATACTGCACGATAAGGAGCTGTAATAACCTCCTGGCCTTCTTTTAGTCCATCAATGATCTGGATATATGTATTATCCTGGATTCCGGTTTTTACTTTCACCATTTTTGCAACTCCATTATCATACAGGAAAACATATTCCTGAACAACTTCCATTTTCTTTTTGGTGTTGTTATCATTTTGTTCTGCCTGTGGTTTTTCTTCCATTTTAGGAGCTGCTTTGGTAGTATCAGCCCTGGTGGTTACAGCCTGAATTGGCAGTGTAAGAACATTTGCAACACTTTCGGTACGGATATCAACGGTTGCTGACATGCCTGGTCGGAAAGGAGAATCGTTGGGCTTATCAGCAGCAATTAAATCTTTATATGAATCAGGAAGAATACGGATTTTCACTTCGAAGTTTGTAACCTGGTCGGCGCTAACACCTACGGTATTAGCCGAAGTGCTTATTTCGGTAACAATACCTTTAAATTTGCGGTTCTGGTAGGCATCCACTTCAACAAAAGCAGTATCGTTGAGCGTAACGCGTACAATGTCGTTTTCATTAACACTTACATTTACTTCCATTGTCTGCAGGTTTGCTATCCGTAATATTTCAGTACCCGATCCAAATTGTGAAGCGCCTGCAACACGTTCGCCTTTTTCGAGGTTAAGTTTCGAAATAGTTCCTCCTACCGGAGCAAATATGGATGTTTTAGAAAGATTTTCCTTTGATTCCTTTACACCTGCTTCAGCACTTTTTACATTAAATGCTGCAGCTTTTACACTTTCTTCAGCAGCTTCTACTTCAGCAACGGCAACTTCGTAATTTGCTGTTGATGTTTCATACTCAGCATCGGAAATTGTTTTTTGCGCATGCAGTTTTTCATTACGGTCGTATGAACTCTTTGCATTTATAAACTGAGATTTTACCTGCGCTAAACGAGCCTTGGCGTTAGCCAGGTTTGCCTGCGATGTGTTAAGAGCAGCAATAGTACGATCGTAATTCGACAAGTAGATTTCAGGATTTATTTTTGCCAGTAATTGGCCTGCTTTTATCTGATCGCCTTCTTTTACATACAGTTCAATTACTTCGCCTGATACATCCGGCGATAGTTTTACCTCGAATTCAGGCGCAATTTTACCGTTAGCCGAAACAACCTCGACAATAGTACGCTTAGTAACTTTTTCAGTAGCAACTTTTGTTTCCTCGGGTTTACCGATCAGCCCTTTTTTCTTGGCAATAACGCCAGCTATGAGAGCTACAACAACAAAAATAATAAGTATCCAGATAATTCTTTTCTTAGTAAACATTGTTGATTGATTAGGTTTATGGTTTGTTTGTTTAGCTTGTCTAAATAATAAAATAAGGAATTCTCTATTTCCTTGTGAGAGTTATCGGGTTACCCATATAGAAATCAAGAACTGTGCTCTTGAAAATAAATTCATATTTGGCACGAATCTGGTCGGATTCTGCTTTTTCAAGGTCCTTTTTTGAATTGTTATAATCCACTGAATTCATTGACCCTACACTGAATTTTTGCTCAGCGTACCGGAAGGACTCACGTGCAGCATTTACTCCGGTGATTGATGCCTCATAATTATTGAGTGCGGCTTTAGCATCAGCATATGCCTGTTGAATGGTTTTGCGAAGTTCCAGTTTGCTAAGCTCGAGGTTATATTTCGAGTTCTCAACATTTATTTTTGACCGGCTGATGTTAGTGCGGGTTGACCATCCATTGAATATAGGAACATTGAGATTGAGTGATATTGACTTATTAAAGTTATCGTTAAACTGATCGTTAAATGGCTTGGTTTCATATTCTGCTGTACCGGCAAAATTCCAGACCAATTGCTCAGGCTGACCATTAATTCCCGGGATAAATGCTGCAGGCTGTGTTGTGGTAACATCAGGAACGTAGGGAGTATAGCTTTTCATAACCTGGGCTGCACCTGAATATCCTGAACCTATTGATCCCTGCAAAACCTTTTAATGGCCGGTTGTGTTTCGAGTGCAAAACCATAGATTTGTTCAGCTGTCAGAGCCAGTTCGGGCTGAGGTCCCAGTTCAAGGTCAGGGGATTCAATCTCAAAACCTTCGGCTGTTGGTAAATCTAACATCTGAACAAGTGTAAGGTAGGATATGTCCAGATTATTTCGTGCGCTGACAACTTGAGAGTTTTCCAGTGCACGCTGCGCTTCAAGGGTGTAAAAGTCGCCTTGTGCCAGTGCTCCTGCATCAACAAGCTTTTTAAGCCTTTCCGACTGCAATTCAGTAGCATTCAACTGGTTTTCAGCAGTTTTCACTAATTCCTTGTAAAAAAGTATCTGTAGATATCCTGATGCAATGAGCAGCGTTACGTCATCCATGAATTTATCCTTGTCGTATTCGGATACTTCCAGGTCAACTTTACGTTGTTTAACCTGGTTTAATTTCTGGAAACCTTCGAAGAGCGTAACGCTCGAACCCAGATAAAAGTTATCCGTCTGAACCCTGTCGGTAGCAAATTCATTGGTATAACGGTCAACCGTCTGACCAAAATTATACCCATGGGCGGCACCTGCATTTAATGAAGGCAGCATACTCAATTTATCCTGCTGTAATAAAGCCTGCTGGTTTTTTACCTGCAAAAGCTGTTGTTTTATCTGGATGTTATTGCTTAACGCATATTCAACGCATTTCTCAATTGTCCATACTTCCTGTGCTTTGAGAGAATTCACCAGCACAAGGCAACAAATTATTAAAAAATATTTTCTCATGGAAAACAGGTTATAGTTCTTAATTTTAGTTAGCGTGAATGTTATTGGATTAATTTTACAAAGTTATTGTAACAATTATATAAATAGATGTCAAAAACATATTTAATTACATTTTTAACATTTTTTTTTCAATTAAACAATATAAACACCGTTTTTGCTCAATTTTCTCAAAAAGAAATTCAGCAAACGGTATTATACAGTGATACTCTTGATGCAATTCACTACGGAATTCATTTAACAGACATCAGTCTGACGAATAAAACAATAGAAGGTTACACTCGAGTAATACTTGTTTCCAAAACTAACCAACTCTCATCTCTTAAACTCGAACTTGCAAACCTTATTGTTGATTCTGTTTTTATTGGACTTATCAAAACACAGAAATTCACTCGTTCGGCAAATCAATTATGCATTTCACTGGATATTCCAATAAATAAAGGGGATACCATAAATACTACAGTTTACTATCATGGCCATCCGTTTGTAGATCCGAGCGGCTGGGGAGGATTTCACTTTTCGGGAGAATATGCGCTTAACCTGGGCGTTGGTTTTGACGCAATACCCCACAACCTGGGAAAAGCATGGTTTCCATGTATTGATGATTTCCACGACAGGGCATTATATGATGTCTTTCTCACCGTTCCGAATGATAAGAAAGCAATAAGTGGCGGCTCACTGATCGGAGTTCAGGATAATGGTAATAACACTTACACCTGGCTCTGGAAGACAAAATATACGCTTCCAACCTATCTCATTTCAGTCACCACAGGCAGATACGAACTAATATCAGATTCCTACAACGGGCTTCAGGAACAAATTCCGATAACGTATTACTGCCGACCTGCGGATACGGCAAAAACAGCAGGTACTTTTAGTAACATGAAAAAAATACTCCGGGTGTTTGAGGATCATTTAGGCCCCTACCCTTTTGAGCGGGTTGGAAATACAGGAACTCCCGGTGGCCTGGGGGCCATGGAACATGCCTCAAATGTAAGCTATCCTTTTTCCGGCTGGACAGGCAGCACTTATAATGAATGGTGGTATGCTCATGAACTTTCGCATATGTGGTTTGGCAATAAGGTTACGTGCGCTTCAGCTGAAGATATGTGGCTCAACGAAGGATGGGCTGTATGGTGCGAATCGTTATACCGCGAAGGAATTTATGGGAAACATGCCTATACGGATAACATGCGATTGAAATTAAAAGATGTGTTGCAATCGGCTCATGTGAATGACGGAGGTTATTATGCCTTGTATGGGATTCCACAAACAATAACTTACGGCACTACGGTATATCAAAAAGGCGGACAGGTTGCACATACCTTACGCGGATACTTGGGTGACAGCCTATTTTTTGGAGGAATTAAAGCGTACCTGCAAAAATACGCATACAATTATGCTTCCACTTTTGATTTCCGGGATTTTCTATCAGCATATAGCGGAATTGATTTGAAACCTTTTTTCGATGCCTGGGTTTTTGCTCCGGGATTTCCTCATTTCTCAATTGATTCAAGTGTAACTGTAAAGGCAGGAAACAGCTACAATGTTACCGTTTATGTGAGACAGAGGCTCCAGGGCCGATCGCAATATGCAACTTCCAATCGCCTGGAGATTTCATTTATGGATAAGAACTGGCAAAAAATAACTGATACAATTGTGTTTTCGGGCATCACAGGACAAAAAACGTTTCACCTTCCATTCGCTCCCGTGCAGGTGATGGCTGACCTGGATGAAAAAATTTCGGATGCCACAACGGACGTCGCTAAAACAATAAAAAGCCCAGGAGAATCAGAATATCCGCAAACATTCTTTAAACTCCTAGTGGAACAAATCCATGATTCGGCATTAGTACGTATCACACACAACTGGGTTGCACCTGACAAAGTGATTGCATCTGAAACCGGACTTCGTATTTCCGATTCACGGTACTGGACAGTAGAAGGTATATTTCCAGCCGGATTTAAGGCTAAAGGCGTATTTGCCTATAAAGCAGTTGTTAGCCTCGATAAAACATTACTTACAAATGCCAACGACCATTTGGTAATTTTATTCAGACCTGGAGCCGGGCATCCCTGGAAAGAGACCACTTTTTCACAGAAAGGTTCATGGAATGAAGGTACTATAACCGTTGATAATTTACAAAAGGGAGAATATGCTTTAGGTGTTCGGGATTCAGTATCTATTGACAAATCAAAACATGAATAGACGGTTTTACTTTGAAATATCGCCTCCTGAATTTTAAAATAGTAGTCCGCAATATTA
>JAIFMH010000163.1 GCA_020048595.1 Bacteroidota bacterium
CGACTTATATAATTGACATATAAATAAAATAGAAAAATGAAATCATTGGCGGCAATTATCTTAGCAACACTATTGCTTACATCTTGTAACAAACAAACCTCAACAAAAATGACAACAACAGAAAACGAAAAAATAGTAATACAGTATTATGACTATTTTAACAAACACGAATGGGGAAAAATGGCAGAAATGTATGCACAGGTTTCCGAATTTAAAGACCCGTCACTTGGAAAAGGTATCGTGAAACAGACGAGACAACAGATTATTGACAAGTATTCAGGATTGAATGAAATGTTTCCTGATGTGAAAGACGAGATAGTTCAAATTTATCCTTCAGGTGACAAACATATAATTGTTGAATTTATTTCGACAGGCACAGCTCTGGACGGTTCAAAATTTGAGCTTCCAATATGTACTGTTTTTACAATTGAAAACGGACTAATCACAAAAGACTTTACCTATTACGACAATTTTGAAGAGCCAGAACAGTAGAAAAAATGAAGCCCAAACCGCTGACAGCCGTTTTGCAAAAGTAGGGGAGTGCTTATATAATTGTGAAGTGCTAATTTCTGGCTTTGTGCTTCTACTGTATTTTGTGCTAAAATCCCCGCCTTCGCAAAGCGGCAAAACGTTGGCGGTAATTGAAAAAGGAGAGTAGCTAACCATAGACAACAATTAAAACAGACCTCTATGAGAAAAATAATTTCATTTATGCACATTTCGCTTGACGGCTTTGTAGCAGGACCGAAAGGAGAAATGGACTGGATTAAAGTTGATGAAGAAATTTTTGATCATGTTGGTAAGCAGATAAGCGAAGGCGACACTGCATTGTATGGGCGGGTAACTTATCAGATGATGGAAAATTACTGGCCTTCCGCAGGAAACAAGCCGACGGCGAGCAGGCACGATATTGAACATTCAAAGTGGTATAAGAACGTTCACAAAGTTGTTTTATCCAAAACAATGAAGGACGTGGGTTTAACTAACACAAGAATTATCAGCGACAACCTTTCGGACAGAATAAATGAAATAAAACAAAAGGCAGGTAATGACATCTTGCTTTTTGGCAGCCCGACAGCAACACATTCACTTATCCAACTAAACTTAATTGACGGCTACTGGCTATTTGTTAATCCAATTATTCTTGGACGAGGCATTCCATTGTTTGTCGACATCAAAAACAAAATAAACCTGGAGCTAATGTCTGCATTACAATTTACCTGCGGGGTAACTGAACTGGCTTACACAGTGGTCAGACATCTGGATTAAGAAAAAACAACCTAAAAAATATAAATTATGGCACTTATCAATCCGCACATTAACTTCAATGGAAATGCCGAAGAAGCATTCAATTTTTACAAATCAGTATTTGGCGGTGAGTTCGCAATGATTATCCGATTAAAGGATATGTCGAGCGATGAATTTCCGGTAGACGAAAAGGATGCAAATAAGATAATGCATATCGCTTTACCAATTGGCAAAAACGTTTTAATGGCCAACGACGTTCCGGAAAGTATGGGCCGGGTAAATGAAAATGAAAACAGGTCTAAGATTTCTATTAGTGCCGAAAGCCGTGAAGAAGCCGACAAGTTATTTAATGGACTATCCGCAGGCGGGGAAATTGAAATGCCTATTTCTGACAGTCCCTGGGGTTCGTATTTTGGAATGTTCAGAGACAAATTCGGTATTGAATGGATGGTGGATTTTGATCCAAAATATAACGGGAAAGTATAAGCGAAAAACAACGGATGCCCCTGTTTGCGATGATTTGCAACTTTGCGACACGATCTTATCATTCGAAGGTTAATACTTAGGAAACGGTCTATTTAGCGAAGCTCAAAACCCGGAATAAATTTAAATCCTGCCTGGTCGGCGCCCTTCTTCTTGCCTGTTGCCCACCTGAGATTGAAAAGTACAAGTTATACATCAGGAGTGTGTCAGAAAAAACAGACTCGTTTTATGCAGTTTATCACAATTTATTAATTGTATTTATATAAACCTGTGTACATATACTGATACGCATGATTGAGCTCAACGTTAACAATTTCGATCTGGTTTAAACCATAATTACATTGTTCTACATAATAATAGTATTGAACACCGGGATCGTACGAGGTGCTTTTCGCTAATTTTAAATTATTGAATTTCGTCGGGAAGTCATATTTCAACGATTTTATTTCTAAAACATCATAGATAATATCTCCTGCAACAAATTGGTAGTCGCCAGTGGTTTTGTTGTATGTGCCGACACTGATTGTCATCGTAGGATTTTCCAGCGGCTGAAAAGTATTTTGAATAGATCCGTTATAACATACCCATGCCTCAATATCATTTGTTCCGTTTGTTGACACATCGTCAGGAACAGTGCCTGAAGTTTTTACTCCACCAAGGTAGCGCGAATCTACAATGTTATAACGTTTATTTGAAGTAAAATTTGGCATATGGCCTTTTGCTGATAAGGTTCCTGAGTAATTGTCAGGACAGGAAAAGGCAATACTATCCCAACTGACAGTATTTGCATTCCCTTCAGTATGCGTATCATCATAATAATGCCAGGTCAAACTCATTGGAGATTTTTTATTCAAATTATTATCAAATAAGTAATCATAATGATCCAAATCAAAATATTTAGGCAACTTTTGCTTTAAGGATGTATTGGAAAGTAACATATAGCCCCATTGCCAATTAACCGAAAAATACGCAAACTGAACGTAGCACGAGTCGTTTTTTGTAGGCGATGTCTGTTTTGGATGCCTGGGATTGTAGTATTTTGGAATTACGTTTACTGTAATATCTCCCGCATGCGGCCAGGGTGAAGTCAGATTATCTGCAGCTACCTGTATGGTTTGTGATGTGGAGGGCCAGGCAGATGCCGAAGCCGGAGAGTGTATGGTGTAAGTATCCCAATGATTATCAGGGTAACAGGTTTTAGTATTATCCCAATACGTATAGGGAATTGTGGTTGCATAGGTTTTACTTGTGGATTTAACTTGAGATGAGCCTATATTAACAGTAAGCTGGTTATCTTCAGGGGTTGCTGATCCATCAGTGGAATATCGGTTAGGGACAAGAATGTGACCGCTAATTACCGGGTATGGATTGCCGGATGAAGAATACAGAAGGTTGCATAAAAACTGGGAACGACCATAGGCATTGTAAAAAATTAAATCAGGAGCCAGGCCAGTATTAGCATATTTCATATCGTGTACAAACTGGTTATGAGTACGGTATTCCGCCAGGTTAGTAAGTAAATAGTCCACATTATCCTGGAAAATCCGGATTTCCCAGGGTATAATTTTACTCATTGTGGTAGTCCACCACACTTTACCCTGGTGACCTGTAGTGTCACCGGTTGAAAGATGATAATCGTAGTTAGTCGCATTAACCATAATATTACCTGCCTGGTATTGATAATTTACAATTGTCAGGAAATAACTTTCAAGCATAATATAAGCCGCCATAGCGTCAGCCGAATCAATTACCTTACCATGGCAATGGTCTAATATTAATTTGGCATAATCATGAATTGCATTTTCATTCGAAAGATTATTGCTGTCCGGACATATGGATGTAAAGAGTGATTTTATACAACCATCCATTGACGATCCCGCCGGCTCGGTAATCACATTATGTGCAAATCCTCTCAGCTTTGACCTGGCATATTCCATATCCTTAGCCCCGGCAACAGAATCCCTGGCATAAGCCGCAGCAATATTCGAATACCATCCAAACTGGTTATAATCACTTATTCCCATTTTGGTTTCTATCGGATCGATGGCACTTTTTATTGAAAGCTTGTTAATTTGGTTTGTCAGGTCATCGAATTTAACATTCAGTGATACTTGCATTGCCAGAACATTATCATTCAGCGTTGCAATCTGGTTCGATAATCCATCTATTTCATTATCAATTTTATCGAACCTGCCTTCGGTAATTTTATAATCCGCTATTTCCCATAACAAGCCACTCATTTCACCAAAATCATCGAAGAGTTCTTTCCCTTCCCCTTTTAAAATTGTACCTGTTCTGAAAACTCGCTGACCAGGAAATTCCATATTCTTTCCGGTTTCATAGTCCGACATGATATTTAACGAATTGTTCAGGAAAACATCAGGTGGAATTGTTGTTCCCGGATTCCAGGGTTCTGCGGGATCCGGATCAGTAATATCTTTTCTGCACGAAATAACAACTATCATTAAAAAAGATAACAGCATCATCGCCTGAATAATTTTTTTCAGAATTTGGGTACTTTTCATTTCCGTGAAATTTTTGTTTTAAATAATTTAATTGAATTTTACTTTTAAGGGAAGAGAAGGAAGAAAACTTCTTATATTATATATTAACCTGGTATGAAAATGTAATAGAATTTAACTAAAATATATGAATAAAAACAATGATATATCTATAAAACTAATTATGTTTACAGGGAAAGTAATTAATTTTACATTATGGATTTTTTTTTATTTTGCTCTTGTCGGGTGAGATTTGCAATTTAGTAAAACCTTGTCTTCTGCAAATAGTGATCTCATGAACGTACCGATTCCTCTTGCTGGTGAGCATCTTCCTGCGCCTGACGGTATACTATATGTAAACCGTCCCGCGCAGGCAGTCGCGCCAGCACGGGGTAATTGACTGTTTATTTAAATCGTTGAATAAGCATCGGATTTTTACATCCATAAATCCCGATACTGAAAATTATACCCGGCTGGAGAAAAGAATTGGATTCCGGAAAGAAGCCTGCTTTGTAGAGTTTTTTTTGATTTATAGAAAGTGGATTAAAATATAGTCCAATATATTATATTTGCTTCGCAAGCCAAACAACGCAAACATGAAAATAACAAAAGCTAAAAAGAGGTGGGGCATCATTTTGTTGTTGCTTGCAATAATGCTCAGCCTGGCCCTGTATCCGGTAACACCTCAGGATCCTATTCAATATTTTGAAAGAGAAAGCGGGCAAATAAAAACCGAAAAGGTGGCCGGAGAAAAGTGGCTGGTATGGCTGTATTACAATCCAATAGGAGAAGCAACCTTGTGGACGTTAGCGAAAAGAAAGCTGGTTTCATCAATCTATGGTACTATGATGGATCGCCCTTCTTCAGCCAAAAAGATACATCCCT
>JAIFMH010000278.1 GCA_020048595.1 Bacteroidota bacterium
TGGATCAGGATTAACGGATTTTCAAAAACTACTTCCATTTTTTCGGCATCGGTAACAAAATAAGGTGAAATATATCCACGATCGAATTGCATACCTTCAACAACTTTTACAGTTGTTTCAATACCTTTAGCTTCCTCGATGGTGATAACGCCTTCTTTGGAAACTTTTTCCATTGCTTCAGCCAACAATTTACCAATGGTTTGGTCGTTATTTGCCGATACAGTAGCTATCTGCTGAATTTTCTCAATACTGTCGCCAACTGCAACAGATTGTCTTTTTAAATCAGCAACTACAAGAGTAACTGCTTTTTCGATACCACGTTTCAAATCCATCGGATTTGCGCCAGCAGTAACGTTTTTTAAACCGGTTGTAATAATTGATTGAGCAAGAACTGTTGCGGTGGTTGTACCGTCGCCGGCTACATCAGCAGTTTTTGAAGCAACTTCTTTAACCATTTGAGCACCCATGTTTTCAACAGGGTCTTTCATTTCAACTTCTTTGGCTACAGTTACACCGTCTTTGGTAATCTGTGGAGCGCCATAGGTTTTTTCAATAATTACATTACGTCCTTTAGGGCCGAGGGTAACTTTAACAGCATTTGCCAAAGCATCCACGCCTTTTTTCATGCGGTCGCGGGCTTCGCTTTCAAATAATATTTCTTTGCCTTTCATCTCTGAAGTATTTTTTATTGTTAATTATTATATCACAGCAAGAATATCGCTTTCGCGCATAATCAGGTAATCTTTGCCTTCAACGGTTATTTCAGTTCCCGAATATTTACCGTACAATACCTGATCACCAACTTTAACAGTAAGTGGTTCATCTTTTTTACCATTTCCAATGGCTACAACTGTGCCTTTCTGTGGTTTTTCTTTAGCGGTGTCGGGGATAATAATACCACCTGCTGTTTTTTGTTCGGCTGCTGCCGGCTCAACCAGTACTCGGTCGGCCAAAGGCTTTACATTTACCTGTGCCATGTTTTTGAATTAATTTTTATGTTAAACGATTTAATAAATTACTTTGAATGATGTGTCTATTGTCATAATTCGTGCCAAACTTATATTTGGCAGTAGTTAACGCCATATTAGCAGACATTGCAAAATATTGATTTTAAATACATTGAGAATTGAGCAAATACCTGTTCATAAAACTAAAACAGTTGGATAAATTCAGACAAAAAAAAGAATGTCAGAATGCACGTGACATTCTGACATTCGATGAAATATTTTTCTTTGAAACTTATTTCTGTTCTGCAGGAGGAGTTTGGAAATCCTGAACCGGCTGAGCATTTTCATCAATATTCTGACGTAGTTCAGTATCTGCAGTTCCCTGGCTGCCGGTTCCACGCGGAATAACAACAATGGATAACAAGCTTAACACTAACAAAGCAATAGCCAGGGCCCATGTAAATTTTTCTAGGAAATCGGCAGTTTTACGAACACCCATATACTGGTTGGATGATGAAAAATTTGAAGCCAATCCACCACCTTTTGAGTTTTGAACCAGTACAACAAGTATCATGAGCACGCATGCGATCAGGATCAAAACAGAAACAAAAATAAAAGCATTCATACTCTCTTGATTTTTATGTATTTATAAATGTGTTACTTACGCTTATTTGTAATTTCATTAATTCGGGCTGCAAAGTAACTACTTTTTTCGGGAATAAGCAACATGAGTTTTTCATAAATTTTTATTGCCATATTATATAGCCCTTGTTGCTCGTAAATCTTCGCAAGCGTTTCACTTACAAGGTCTTCAGGGAGGTTCGAACTTTGACGGGCATTTTCTTCAGGATTAAAAAATTCATGTTTCGGCGCACTGATCCGTGGCTCTTCTCGTATAAACCGTTCAACCAACTCATTGAGAGCCGCAGTTTTCTCATCGGTAAGAGGGCTGACTTTAGTCTCAATTTCTGATATACTTACTTCCGCATCGTCAGATTCCGTTATTTCAATTTCACTCAATCGCGAAAAAATAGTATCAATCAAAGGATTGTGAATATTTGGCAAAGTTTCCATCGGACTGACTATAACTACCTCAGGAGTTGTTATGTGACTTTCAACCGACGATTTTTCCTGAACTTCTGTGATTCCTATTTTAGCCTCATTATCAATCACTTTACCATGAATCTCATTTACATCCAAAGTTTCAGGCTCAGTTGCAAATGATTCAATTTTCGATTTAGCACCAACTGGTTCAGGACTGCCTTCAATAAGATTTTTCAGTTTACTCCTGTCGCCTGCATATGCTGCTGCCAGGCGCAGTGAAAGCGGATAACCTTCGTGTTGGATATTGAATAAATTCCTTGCCAGCAACATGCGTGCAACCTGAAAGTAAGGATACTCTTTAACAAGCATCTGTAATTCTTCAGCTGTCTGACTATTCAGCAGCGAAGGATCATTCAGATATTGATTAAAGGTTTCGGGAGTCATTAGTCAAGTGTGTTGAAAATTCAATAGTAATTATAACATTATTCACTTTTACCAGTTCACAACTGCTTTATTGAAAATATCCTGAGCTAACTCTTCATTTATTAGATCTATTAATGATTCTTCAACATCAGCCAGCCGTTGTTGAGAATTGTAATCAGCAAATCGGGAAAAACTGGTTTCAAAATCCTGTGTTTCATCTTGTTTGTTGGTGAACCTGATATTTACAGTAATCTTCAATCGTTGTAAAGCAGCCTGCTGTTCTCCGGTAATAGCGACAGGTTCAGTAGTATATCCCGTAATTTCACCTTCAATATTCAAATCACCGTTTGAACCCACGAGTGCAAGGCTCGATTGATTCGTAAATTTATCCCGGATAGCTTCGGTTAGTTTACGGCTTAAAGTGGGTTGAACCAACAGTGCATTATTAGGCAGGTAGCTAATTGAAATAGATTTTACCGTGGGTGAAATACTTGCACCGGTAAACGAATAGCTGCAACCTTCTACCATCCAAAATGATAAAACTGCTACAACTAAAACAAACACTTTAACCACGTGTCGCGGGAATCGTATTAATCCACGGAAGTTTTTATCCTTTAATTCCATATTCCCTGATTTTTCGGTACAATGTTCGTTCTGAAATCCCTAATTCTTTTGCTGCATTACGTCGGCGGCCTTCATGTTTATCAAGAGCACGGCGAATCAGTTCAAGTTCGCGTTCCTGCAGTGAAAGCGATTCTTCCATAATCTCCCCATGTACAAATGGCTCATCGTCTATTTCCTGAACCCTATCGTGAACAACTACCCTGTTTCCTTCCTGCTTATGAGGTTCACTCAGTAAATTCTCAGGCACATGAGCAGAAGAGGCATTGAAATGACTGGCTACTTCGTCGTGACCGATAATTTCGCCTACTAATTTTTTAAGGTCAGTTATATCGCGGCGCATATCAAAAAGGACTTTGTAAAGTAATTCCCTTTCCGACATTTCATTTCCCTTATGCGCATCTTTAAACAATACCGGCAAATCGCGGCGGGTGGTTTCGGGAAGATAGCGTTGAATTGTGGCAGCAGAAAGACTACGGTTACGTTCGATGATTGATATTTGCTCTGTAAAATTTTTCAATTGCCTGATATTGCCTGGCCAGCGGTAATTCATTAGTATTTGCCTGGCTTCTTCCTCTAGTTCCAATACCGGCATGCGGTATTTTTCTGCAAAATCGGATGCGAACTTACGGAACAGCAATATGATATCTTCTTTCCGCTCCCGCAAAGCAGGCACTGCGATTGGAACTGAATTTAACCGGTAGAACAGATCCTGCCTGAATTTACCATGATCAATGGCCAGTTGCACTTCAACATTAGTTGCAGCCACAACACGCACATCCGTTTTCTGGCTTTTCGATGAACCTACTTTAAAAAACTCTCCCGATTCGAGAACTCTAAGCAAACGAACCTGTGTGGATAAAGGCAATTCAGCTACTTCATCTAAAAAAATTGTACCACCGTTAGCTACTTCGAAATATCCTTTACGGGCTTCATGCGCGCCTGTAAAAGATCCTTTTTCGTGACCGAATAATTCTGAGTCAATAGTTCCTTCGGGGATTGCACCGCAGTTAACTGCTATATAGGACCCATGCTTACGGGCACTCAGGTGATGAATGATCTGAGGGAAAATTTCCTTCCCTACCCCGCTTTCACCTGTTATCAATACACTTAAATCAGTAGGTGCTACCTGCCGGGCAATATCAATAGCCCTGTCGAGTATTGGCGAATTGCCAATTATACCAAAACGTTGTTTTACCGCAATTATATCCATCGTATTTCAAGCCTTTACAGCTATTAGTATGCAAAGTTAACGCTATTCCCGGGAAATATTTTAACTCGTTAACTATTTTTGGCAGTATTGCTGACAAAATGGCAAAAATGAATCATCCTGCTGTTGATTTTTCTTTAAAAGGAAAAACCGGAACATAGTCCGGCTTTCACATTTTAATAAAAGTTTGATTTTATCTCCTTATTACAGCGCCTAATTCTTTCTCAAAAACCTCAGCCAGGCGTTTCATCAGTTTTTCAATATCATTATCAGTCAGTGTTTTCTGATCGTCCTGCATGGTGAAACTTACTGCATACGATTTTTTACCGGCTTCAATCTTATCTCCCTCATAAACATCAAAAAGGTTAACTGAACGAAGTATTCCTTTCCCATTCCGGGTTGCAAGAGTTTGGATATCACTGAATTTTACATTCTTGTCAAGCAAGAGCGCAAGGTCGCGACGCACTTCAGGAAAACGTGATATTTCAGTAAACTGAATATTATCAGGTTTGATTTCCCGCAGCAGAGTGCTCCAGTCTAGCTCAGCATAAAACACATCCTGTTTTATATCAAATTGTTTGAGAGTACCTGAATTTAGGCGACCAATACTTAACAAGGGTTTGCTGTTGATGCTGAAAGATTCACCTTCGGCATACAACCGGCTATCAATAGCTTGAGAAGTTAATTTGTTAAGACTGATTCCGGTTTTACGAAGAGCCGCAAAAACGAACGATTTCAGAAAATAGTAATCCGTTTTTATTGTAGCCGTATACCAGCTTTCGCCTTGCTGACTCCCGGTTACAAAAATGGACAGGTTTTTACGCTCCTTATATTTCCTGGTAACATCATTGCTTGCCGACTGTGCCTGAACATAATTATACACAGTACCAAATTCATAGAATTTGAGATCAGGCATACGCCGGTTAAGGTTGTAGGATATGCTCTCGAGCCCGCTGAAAAGCAATGTTTGACGCATGACGCCCAACTCACTGCTTAATGGATTCAGAATTTTCACACAATCATCGAAACTGAATACTTCAGATTTTTCATAATATGCTGAACTCGTAAGTGAATTTGTCAGTATCTCATTAAAACCGTTATTACTCAGGTAATCGGCAAGTTTCTGCTGAAGTTTTTCGGGATCGGGCTTACGGCTGTATGAAAGCGATGAATGCAGTGAGTCGCTCAGGTCAATATTATTATACCCATAAATACGAAGAACTTCTTCCACCACATCGGCCTCACGCGTAACGTCAACCTTAAAAGGAGGTATTGAAAGCTGCAATCCTTCTTCGTCTTCCGACAGAATATCTATCGCCAGTGAGGTAAGAATATTTTTAACCGTCAAAGCATCAATCTGTTGACCAATAAGTGTGTTTATTCGTTTGTACGAAACGTCAACTTTAAAATTTGTAAGAGGTGCCGGGTACACATCTACAATTTCTGAAGATATTGTCCCGCCGGCGATTTCTTTTATCAGCATGGCAGCACGTTTCAGTGCATATACGGTAATATTAGGATCAGCACCACGTTCGAACCGAAATGAAGCATCCGTTTTTAACCCATGAAGTTTCGATGTTTTACGAACATGGGTTCCATCAAAATAAGCGCTTTCGAGAAAAATTGATGTGGTTTTATCACTGACTCCAGATTTTGCACCTCCGAACACACCAGCAATGCACATGGGTTCATTTACATTACAAATCATCAGATCGTCAGCACTAAGAGTCCGTTCCGTTTCATCGAGAGTTACAAATTTTGTACCGGCAGGCATTTTCCTCACAATTACCTGATTGCCTGATACAAATGCTGCATCAAAAGCATGCAAAGGCTGCCCTGTTTCCATCAGTACATAATTGGTAATATCTACAATATTATTGATCGGTCGAAGGCCTACTGCTTTCAACCTGTCGCGCAGCCATGCCGGTGATTCTTTAACTTGTATTCCGTTAATCGTAATTCCTGAATACCTTTGACATGCTTCCGGATTTTCAATTTCAACAGAGATCGGAAGGGAAGTATTATCAACTTTAAAATGATCAACAGAAGGAAGGGTCAGAGTAATACGTTCATGTTGTTTCTCCCGGTTGTTGATTGCGGCAACCAGGTCACGGGCTACACCAATATGTGAAGTGGCATCAGCACGGTTTGGAGTTATAGCTACTTCCAATAAAGTATCAGATTCCACATTAAAATAATTGGCTGCTGTTGAACCTACAGGAGCATTTTCATCCAGTACCATAATTCCGGCATGTGAATCGCCAAGCCCGATTTCATCCTCCGCACAAATCATCCCGTTGCTGGGTTCGCCGCGAAGCTTACCTGCTTTAATAGCAAATGATTCATCTCCCTTATAAATAATTGCGCCTATGGTAGCAACCGGAACACGTTGTCCTGCAGCCACATTAGGTGCGCCACAAACTATATCCAGCACATTGCCATCGCCAACATCCACTTTGCAACAGGTAAGTTTATCGGCATTAGGATGGCGCTGAGTTGACAATACCTGGCCAATCACTATTCCTTTCAGTCCTCCTTTTATGGATTCATATTCTTCAATAGCTTCGACTTCGAGACCGCAATCGGTAAGAATCCGTGCGACCTCAACAGGTGCAATGCTGACATTAGCGTACTCTTTCAGCCAGTTGTAGGAAATTTTCATTATAAGTTCTTTAAAAGTGTGCAAATTTAGGAAAAAATTCGTCTTTAGACTAAGTATAAAGTAACGGAATAGATGAAAAACAGTGTATTTAGTAAGGAAAGGAAATGAGTGTGAACAGGAAAAATAATCTGCAGTTTTTTTTAAAGTCATTAGTAAGATAAGGTTAAAGAAGTTAAGGTATTTTGCAAAATGAAAAGACAATTATACACTCAATCAGATTATTAGATTTCCAAAATATAAAATGCGTACTTTTGCCATCCTTTAAATCACCCAAATTAAATCCTTTCCCATTTGAAAAAACTCTTCCTGTCTTCAATCGCTCTTTTAACCTTATCAGTAATTATCATAAGTTGGGGAGGTGCTGGTCATAGCAAAATCAGTCAATCTTCGGCTTTATCATTTAACCTGCAGATGCAGGATTTCCAAACCTGGGTTGGGTTTCTGCGCGATCATGCTTCGGATGCCGATAATCGCAAAGGTGCTGATCCAACCGAAGGACCAAAACATTATATTGATATTGATAATTACAGCGAATTTCTTACAAATGGAAGGATTCCGCAAACACTTGATTCCGCAAATGCCATTCATACTTCCGCTTTCGTATTAGAAAATGGGACTCTACCCTGGGCAACAATAAATTCCTTCGATTCACTTCGGAATTGTTTGCAGCGGCATGATTTTGTAAAAGCCCAGATTTTTGCTGCTGACCTTGGGCATTATGTTGCCGACGGCCATATGCCTCTGCACATTACTAAAAACTACAATGGCCAACTTACAGGAACCACCGGAATACATTCACGATTTGAGTCAACCATGATCAATGCATACGTTTCGCAGATTACCTATACAGGTGATAGTATTGTTGAGATAAGCGATGTAAACCAATATATATTTAACTATTTATATACTAATTATCCCTATGTGGATTCAGTGCTGATGGCTGATACGTATGCTAAAACATTTGGCGGAACTTCCTCATCAGCATATAAATCTGCTTTATGGGCTAAGAGTAAAAGTTTTACAATTCCGTTGTTCAAACGCGCTTCACATGCTTTGGCCGAATTAATTTATACAGCCTGGGTGCAGGCAGGAAGTCCTTCGTTAATTAATACAACAACGGGTTTTCCCCTTGCATTGAGCAATGCTTCATTAGAACAGAATTCTCCAAATCCGTTCACGGCAACATCCTTAATTAATTATACTTTGAATGAAGATTGTAAAGTTCTGATGCAGGTGTTTGACATTAACGGTATCAGTGTTGCTACTCTTATAAATGATACACTCCCTGAAGGCCGTCATTCCTGTAAATGGACTCCTGGTCATGTTCCTTCAGGATTGTATTATCTTGTATTGAACACCGGAAAATATATACAAGTAAAGAAAATGGTGTATACAGGCGGAATTTAGATTATTTCCTGCAAATTGCATTTCCTATTGAATTTTAATCAACTTTCCCACCTACTATTATTGTTAACTTTTTTTTCTTGTCTTTAACTATTAAATGACGCTTTAATGACAACTCTCTCGTCCATCAACTTCCCGACCATTTCTCCCTTCTAACTTATCATCGCCCATTCCGATTTTTTGGTACTCAGATAATTCAGGTAACGCAATATTCTTTGATTTTCTGTTTTTGCAAGATTTGGATCATCGTCCAGAAGTTTCTGTGCAATATTCCGGGCTGCGCGAAGCATTTGTTCATCACGCACAATATCAGCAAGTTTTAAGTCAAGGATACCACTTTGGCGCGTGCCTTCAAGGTCGCCGGGACCACGAAGTTTCAAATCCACGTCCGAAATTTCGAATCCGTCGGTGGTTCTTACCATGGTTTCAATTCGTGTTCGGCCATCAGCTGTAAGATTAAAACCGGTCATCAATATGCAATGCGATTGATCAGCGCCTCGTCCTACCCTACCCCTGAGCTGATGCAGTTGTGACAATCCAAAACGTTCTGCATTTTCAATAACCATTACTGACGCATTCGGAACATCAACACCAACTTCTATTACAGTAGTTGCTACCATTATTTGTGTTTCTCCGTTCTTGAAACGGTTCATTTCGGCATCTTTTTCATCTGCTTTCATGCGGCCATGAACCATGCTCAGGGTGTATTCCGGCTGTGGAAAAACCTTTTTCAGATGATCAAATCCATCCTGTAGATTTTTCAGGTCCAACATTTCCGATTCTTCTATAAGCGGATACACCACATAAATCTGCCTTCCGGTTGCTATCTGCTGGCGCATAAAATTATATACCTTTTCGTGCCCCGCTTCATAAAAATGATATGTTTTAATCGCTTTTCGGCCCGGAGGCAACTCATCTATAACGGAAAGATCGAGATCGCCGTAAACGGTCATAGCCAGGGTTCTCGGGATTGGTGTTGCCGTCATTACCAATACATGCGGAGGAACTACACTTTTGCTCCACATTTTTGCACGTTGCGCTACACCGAAACGATGTTGTTCATCTACAACAACCAAACCGAGTTTACTGAACTTCACTGCATCTTCAATAAGAGCATGTGTTCCAATAATAATATGAAGTTCACCAGACTGCAGCATCGGATGTATTTCCTTCCGACGGGCTTTTTTTGTACTCCCGGTCAATAAATCAACGGTTACATTCATTCCCTGAAGAAATCGTAAAATAGTTGCATAATGCTGATTAGCAAGAATTTCAGTCGGAGCCATTAAGCAGGCCTGATACCCGTTATCCAGTGCAATAAGCATACACATCAGTGCTACAAGAGTTTTACCACTTCCAACATCGCCTTGCAAAAGTCGGTTCATTTGTTTTCCCGAACCAAGGTCGGCACGTATTTCACGAATCACCTTCTTTTGGGCATTGGTTAATTCAAAAGGAAGATTCTGTTTATAAAAGCAATTAAACAAATCGCCAATGTGGCTGAAAACACTTCCGCGATTTTTTTGCGAACGGTTAATTTTATAACGCAGCAACCGGACCTGGATAAAAAACAGCTCGTCAAACTTTAGTCGTGCACGGGCTTTCTCCAATGTTTCAGTATCCGGAGGGAAATGAATATTTATGAGTGCTTCCTCCCTGCCCATGAATTTAAATTCATGGATTATCTCATTGCTCAAAGTTTCAGGAATAACTCCTTTTACTTGGGAAATCAGCGTTTTCATAATCTTAGAAAGAGCACGAGTACTCAATCCATTTAGTTTCATTTTATCCGACGAATTGTAAACCGGATGAAGTGGATCTGCCGGTTGCGCGATAAACTCAGCAATTGTTTCAGTTTCCGGATGCGAAATATTATATTTACCATTAAAAAGCGATGGTTTGCCAAATACAACCCATTCGCTTCCTGGAGTAAATTTATCTTTCACCCAACTAATTCCCTGGAACCAGATAAGGTCGATAGAACCACTCGAATCACGAATCGTAACCACCAGCCTGGCACTCCGTCCTTGTCCAATCATTTGAACCTCTGCAACTTTGCCCCGAATCTGAAGATAAACATTTTCGGAATTAATTTCAGCTATGGGTAAAAACCGGCTGCGATCCACATGCCTGAAAGGATAGTAAGTAAGCATATCATAATACGTGCTTACACCGGCATCTTTCCGAAGCAGTTCACCCCTTTTGGGACCAACTCCTTTAAGATATTCAATTGGCGTTTGCAGCAGATCGACCGACATGTAATGAATTTTGTACCTTGAATGAATAGATTACTTAAATCTTGAATCGCATGAGTACGTTAGTGATTCTACAAAAGTATAAAAACAAAAGCAACTCTCCATATCTGAAGAGTTGCCTGATATTATATCTTGATTTGAATTCTGTTAAATCGCTGAAACAGGTTCAGATTTTAGTATTCCCAGAGAAACTGCTCGAAGTTAAAAAGGTCTTCTTTAATTCTTTCAGATTCGAGAATAGCATCCATTCCGGTTGCATATTCTGAAATTTTCCTGTCGTATTGATTATCAACTTTATACACATAGCTGCTAAACATACGTTTCCAGAAAAAATCGTCGTAGGTAAGCCTGGCTGCACCGTTAAACCTGTTAAAAACTTCGGATTTAGCTAATATAGGACGAGCTTCGGGGAAATAAATCCAGAAAAGTGGTCGCTGCCCGCGGAATGTACCATCATCATTAAAGACATCAACTACAGGGCAAATACCTATAACACGTACTTCAAGCATTGAACGCTGTTTGTCGAAAAACCAGTCTTCTTTAATTCTGAGTTTCTTTATATCTGTAGTGTTTAGTTTCTTTAAGATAATAGTGTCGTAAAAATCGTATGGAGGATAAGAACGTTGTAATTGCATCGAATCTGCTTTCTCTACTTTCGACATCAGTTCTTTGAATGACATAGGCGAAATAAATTCGTCAGTCGGGGAAGTAGCATCATAAGCAGTCAGGCTCCCTTCTTTTATTGCATCCATCATGATTGTCATAAAACTACGCCAGTTGTTATGCGGAGTTTCGGGATAATACATGGGTTGGTTCATTTTTTCGCGCATGTCGATTACACGCCAGATACGTTTTTCCCATACATAATCAGCACTTCTGATCCATGGATATTGTATAGGTTTCTTATCAAGCTTCTCTGTTCTGTCAACAACGCCGTCGCGGGGAGGTGTATTAAGTATCTGCTGCGCATTTCCCATTTGAGAAATGAAAAGCAACAGGATTGCTAGTATCAGAATATTCTTTTTCATCTGTTATTATTTATTTTTTACGGGTCAGATGGAATACGCCAGATTAATCATAATATCATCTTCGGCTGATGATCTATTCCAATCATGGCTATTTCATGTCTAAGTATTTATTTTTTCGGTTCAGAAGGCTTACGCCAGATTTCCCGCAATATAATTTTCCTGCTTTTTTATACAATCATGGATAATTCATGATTGTAAAATTTATTGATTTATTGAAGTGTTAGTACAATCGAGTTCAATTTACGTGTTTTCCCATCAGGACCTTTGGCAAAAATATCTTCCAGGATTACTTTATCTCCACGGCGTGATCCCCGAATAAACTCTTTCATTGGTGCAGTAAGACTATTGTTAGTACCCGGCAGATCAAATACATCTCCTTTTCGATTACCCGAGAATTTAAATGATACAATCACAAAATTGAGATTAAATTCAAAATCAGCAGGCATACGCGGAATAATAGCACCAGAGGCTATTACAAGATCCTTACTAACGCTGCCTCCACTTGTGTTGGCAATAAATGCTTCAGGATTGGGAACATTTTTAACACGGAATTCTTCAGCACCCATACTTTTCATCCGATCTCCAAGTTTAGCATTTACTGATACAGAAGCCTTCCCAACAGTCGCAGGCCTTACAACCCACTCCCTACCATTACGTGCAATAGAACCGTTGGATAT
>JAIFMH010000173.1 GCA_020048595.1 Bacteroidota bacterium
GAAAAAGATGATACTGCTACTGAAAGAAGCAAAAGTATAAATATCTTTTTCATAATATGGATGGGGAATATGAATGGTTTAAATGTATTAATTTAAAGCAAATGAATGTGTAAAAATACGACCTTATTAAATTTATTTACAAAGATCATTAAATTAATTTTTGTTCCTTTGACGGAGAAAGTTACAATTGTCTGCATTCCTGAAATGTGTATAATACTCAAATTTAAATCACTGTATATCAGGATGCATTGAAATGAATTAATGTAAAATATGTTCAAAATGAAAAATATCATTTTGGTAATTGTGGTTTTTCTTTCAGGCCTTTTTAACATTCATGCAATTGCGCAGGAGCCACCTGGCACAATCATTCCCGAAAATTATGTTTGTTACCGCACATCCTCTGCTCTTTCCATTGACGGACTGATCAATGAAACCGATTGGCAAAATACAGCATGGAGCGAAAACTTTAAAGATATCGAAGGCAGCCTGAAACCGGAACCTGTTTACAGAACACGGATGAAAATGCTTTGGGATAACAAATACCTGTATATTGCCGCGGAGCTGGAAGAACCGCATGTATGGGCAACGCTTACAGAAAGGGAAAGCATTATTTTTAATGATAATGATTTTGAGGTTTTTATTGATCCTGATGGTGATACACATCATTATGTGGAATATGAGCTGAATGCTTTTAATACATCCTGGGACCTTATGCTGTTAAAACCATATCGTGATAGTCCGAAGCAAAATGTTGTTATAGACAACTGGAATTCTGACGAAACAAAATCTGCTGTTTATATTGACGGAACCATCAATAATCCTGAAGATACTGACAAAGGCTGGACGCTTGAAATTGCTATTCCGCTTGACGCTTTAACTGAGTTGAGTAAAACAGGGGAATTGCCTGTACAAGGCGAGCAATACCGGATCAATTTTTCACGCGTCGAATGGATTGTTGATAATGTAAATGGCAAGTATAATAAGCGGACTCAGATTATCGGAGGCAAAGAACGACCATTGCCGGAGGAAAACTGGGTTTGGTCGCAGCAAGGAGTTGTTGCCATGCATCAGCCCGAAACATGGGGATTTCTACAGTTTTCAGAAAAAACTGCCGGACAGGGAGTTGATTCCTATGTTGCTGATCCGGATGATGAGGTGAAAATGGCACTCAGGATGCTTTATTACCTGGAGAAAGCTTATTTTGAGAAAAACAATTCCTATACAACTGATTTAAAGATGCTTGGAATGCATGATTATTTAGTGGACGGCAAACCTTTCAGGCCTGAAATTAAAACGACTTTTTCGCTGTATGAAGCAATTGCCGAAGGTTCGAAAAGTAATACAATATGGCACATTGTACAGGATGGAAGGATATGGAAAGAGATCAGATAGAAAACAGGAAAAACAGAAAAGGCTTCATCAAAGTGAAGCCTTTTCTGTTTTAGAATCTATGTTTGAATTAATCCTTTACCCTGCCAAATCCGAGCATTTTAACGATGAAATCAGGTAAGTGTTTTGCCGGATTGCGTTTCCGAAGGTTAAGATACCAGCCAAATTTCTTTAAAATTGGAACTTTATGTGTTTCCACAAATTCAATTAAAGTGCCGTCAGGATCTTCGATATAGGAGAAATGACCTGCGGCTTCGCCCATATCAAAGCTGTTTCCATGGTGATCAGCAAAACTATCAACTGTAAAAGGAAATCCTCGTTTTGCACATGCTTCGTTTAAAGCTTCCATTCCCTGGATATCAAAACAAAGATGAATAAAACCGAGGTCACCCCAGAACCGGTTTTCATATATTTTTTTCGGTATGCGACCTTCTACCTGAACCAGTTCAATTTCGCTGTCGCCAAATAATTTTCCGAAAGCTCCTAAACGTGGTTTGCTGTTTTTAAGAAGAACCCTCCTGAAAGTATCGTTTCCTCCATGAAGAGAATCGAGGTCGGCGAAAGTTGATTTTTTATCATACACTACTTTATCGTAACCGAGAATATCAGCGTATACTTTCATTGATTTTTCGATATCAGTAACACCAATTGTTACTCCATATACTGAACCGGTATTTTTATTCTCTTTACTAAACCAGTTTTCCGATTCAATGATCTGAAAAATATTGCTGTACGGATCAGTCAAAAAGAAATGAGCCCGGCTATCAGGGCCACTATACACTTTACTTACGTTGAGTTTTTCAGCCGTAAACCAGGCATGTGTTTTTTGAATATCGCGGGCCTTGATTTTAGCAGCAAAAATTCCCAGGTCACCCAAAGCAGGAATAAACTTTGGCGGTTGCGGAGTACGATCCGTATACTGCCATATTTCAAATCCACCTCCACCACTCAGATTGAGCGCCAGTACTGCCTTGATATCCATTCCGAGGTATTTGCGATACCATTTCCATGCTTCAGCAACATTCGACACTCCAATTCCAAGCTGTTGTATTCCACTAATTACTATATTATTCATTCTAAAAATTGGGATTAGGTTTTGGGGTTTAGGTTTTAGTGTTCAAGGTTTGATGTTGATAAGCCGTACATCCGACATCATACATCCGGCATTATGCATTCGGATCAATCCGTAACGCAATCCAATAAAAAAGCCAGGGTGCGAATCGTTTCAGGTACGCCATAATTAATTCTTTTTTCCCAATAAGCACCTGTTTTTTGTTCCTTTTTATTGCCTTGTCTATTTTAGCAGCAGTGTATTCAACCGAAACCCCGTTTTCCTGGCCTTTATCCATTTGTCCGTGCGTGCCGCCTGTGGATGTTAGTGCGCCAAACGAGAAATTGGTTTTTACTCTGCCGGGGCATATCATCAGAACTTTAATGCCGTCTTTATGATGTTCGAGCCTCAGGGTTTCAAAAAATCCGTGGAGTGCATGTTTGGCGGCGCAATACATGGAGCGTTGCGGAAATCCGAACAATCCTGACAGGCTGCTCATTACAGCTATTGTTCCTCCACCGGTTTTGACCATAAACGGAAGAATTTTGGTTGTGAGTGTGGCATGTCCCCAGAAATCAATTTCCATTATTTTTCGTGAAACCGTATCCGGAGTTTCAATTATTAATGAACGTTGTCCGATTCCTCCGCAATTGACAAGAATATCAATTTTAGGTACAAGTGTCTGGATTTTTGAAGCGGCTTCAATGATTTCATCTTCTTTGGTGAGATCAAAAGGTAAGATTTCGACATGTGCTCCTTTTTGTTCGCATTGGAGAGCAACAGGTTCCAGTTGCTTCTGTTCCAGTCCTGAAAGAATAATTGTAGTTCCCTCAGCTGCCCAATATACAGCTAATGCTGCGCCGATCCCTGACGATGATCCGGTTATCCATATATTCCTGGAATTGGAGGTGTTTTTTGCCTGTGATTTGGGTGTTGTAAGTTTCACGTTTCAGTGTTTGATTGTAAGTGCACTTAGAATAGATAAAGTGTATATTTAGTATGCTTTGTTTAGGTTATAATTGCTTAATTTATGTTCCAGTGACCGGCACATGGGTTATGTACTCTGAAACTGCAAAATCTCTACGGCATCTTTTCTTTTTTTCTTTTTTCAAGCGCTTCCTCACGTTTCAGGATAACATTTGTGATATCGTCAATCAACAGGAATTTTGTCATGATCTTTTTGTTTTCATCCAGAAGATACATTATCGGAGTGCTTCGGATATCATATAAGGTATGGTAATTTCCGCTTACGCTCAGATGCCCGTTAACATTGATCCATGGCAAATTGTTTTTTTTGATGTAAGCTTTCCATTTCACCATTGATGTGTCCGTGCTTATGCCATAAACTTCAAGATTATATTTGGTGTGAAAATCTTCATAAAATTTCAGCACTTTTGGCATCTCCGAGTTGCAATGCCCGCAAGTGCTCTCCCAGAAAAAGACCAGCGTATAACGGGCTTTGGTTGCATGCAAGGAGTGTACGGCATTATTTGTGTCGAGCAATATAAGATTGGGTGCAACTTTATCCAATAACAACGGCTCAAGTGCATTAATTCTTTTCAGAATATTATCTTTAACTTCGGGATAGAGCCATTCAACTTTACCGGACTCCAGGTATTTACGAACCACGTAAACAAACAACGCATCGTGTCCCATTACTTGCGATGTTTCGTATTTCAGCGAAAGAAACCATGCCATGTAAGTCTGCATTTCTTTGTTAACTGATGCCAGCGACATAACTCTGTCAATATCGCGTTCCAGGGAGTCGCGAACAGGCACAACCAGTTTATCAAGGTAAAAATCTATTTTTTGCGAGAAAACCGGAGTATAAATTAAACGGGGATCAGTGAAAGTGAAATTATCGAAGAAATGTGCTTTATACGTTGGATACAAGAGCGTTGAATCAACTTTTCCATCCGTGGCTGTAATATATTGCAGATAATCGGGTTCGTTGTTTGCTTTAACAAAATTTGCCGACAGGAATTCAGGATTTAAAGTATAGAAGTTTTTGATGTACGCTTTTGCGTCAGCATCAATGGCTTCGGTTGCCCAGGTATTTTATATAAGTGTAAAACGCTTTATTGTCATCCGAACCGTTAACCTGCATGGTATTAACTACATTCACGGGATTACAGGTAAAATCAATCTGATGTTTTCCGGTTAGAAAGAAATCGAAATACTTGTTTTTACTTGTTCCGGCAATTATATACATGCCATCCTTCAAAGTCTCCGTTCCTTCAAAAATAAATAAGCCTTGTTTGTTCACATAAGCAGTATCATCAAGATATTGTTTGTTACCATAATAATGTGCCAGCAGGAGTGCTGTATCAGTTGACTCTGTGAGTTTTACAGTAATTCTGTACCCTTTTTCAGCAGCCAGTAAGCCTATGGTAATGTACAAAGCAAAAAGTAAAGCAATTGTTTTTTTCATTTTCTGTTCTCAGTTTTCTTTTTTAAGTATGATTACTGGTTTCTCTACCAATTAGTATACCAACACATTCTCCTGGCTGTAAATTCCCAGCCAATTGTCATTTGCAATTATATCAACTTTTAATTGCATTCGTCCTTTTTTACGGGGAACGGCAACTTTAATATCCTGTCTCATAGTGCCAATGATATCCGCCTGAAGCGGAGTACGGATTTCATTCCAGTTTAAAACTTCATTATTTGCGACCCAAAAGTAAGAAATAAAAATTTTATTGTTTTTACCTGAATAAACGGGTGTATTTCCTTTGTTAACAATTTTAACGGGTATCCATACTGTGTCAGTTGCAGGGTATATCTTTTTTGAACCGATGGTAATACGCAGTTTGCTGGCCGAATTGATTATATTTTCATTTTTAGTGGAATCGTTCAAAGTTCGGTAAGGACCAATATCGAAATGAAAATATTTTTTGTTGATCCAGCTGTAGTCTTTAATCTCCCATCTTCTGAATATAAACTGGTTAGCTTTCACTTTACCTCCATTATTTTCGAAATTATAATCTTCTTCCGGCACAATGGTTACAGTTAAGTCATTTCCGTCAATGGCGCTTAAAAGCATGGTTTCAATCGGGTACGACCAGTTAAATGATGTATATCCATGGTCAGCTAATTGATTGGAAACAATAAATTTACTGCCGCCTTTTTGTCGGGCTGTTTCAATAAGTTGTTCCATCTGTGCAATACGTTTCACAAATATTTCGCTTCCCGCATATATTACCGCTAACCGGTAAACGATTACTGCCGAAATAAGGAATACTGCAATATTGAACCTTCCCGGCTTGCCGTTAACTGAAAATCCATAGATTAAAGGAATGAAAACAATAGGTACGAAAGGAAACATAACCTGCTCAATATAACGGGATGGCTCCAATGTATTAGCTGAATTTACCAGGAACAAATATGCAGAGAATGTGCCCGTTACCAGGAGCAGCCTGAACCATTGTTTCCGCTTTACCAGCATGAGAATTACAACCACAAAAGCTATAAGAATTTCAAAATAATAGCGGAGCATAAATATCCCGGTCGACCTGTAAAAAGCAGGATCAAGAAATCGCAGGTATTGTTTGTTTTCTGAATAATTAAATTGCCATGCCAGTTTTTCTGATTCATAATCACTCCTCGCATAATATTTAAATACCAGTGTTCCCAGGAAGATCAGTATAATCGGAAGATAAAATTTAAATGGTTTTGATTTGTCTTTTCTGAAGTCGTAAAGAAGTAAATATACAAACAACATAAATGCCAGCGGATGGCTTAAAAGCACCAACACCTCAAGTATCACCAGTATATAGAGAACATTATACCGAAAGGGCAAACGCCAGATGGCATAAAACGTAATCAGCAATGACACACCATAATACAGTTCGAACATTGGCGTGTAAAAACTGTGCATAATCCCTACTGTTTGCGCCAGGATTATGAGTAAACCTGATCGCCTGTCGCGTAAGCCATAATACACAAACAGGAAAAGCACATAGAAAAATATAACATGACCCAGTGAATAGAGCAAAAGCACATATTTAATTTCAAGGCCCATCCATACACCAATTAGCGGTATGATTTGAGAAATACCCAAAACAATGCGCTGAAGTTCAATCCAGAAAGATTGCTGGTTTATAAACTGCGAAAAATAATAACCTGAATCAGCAAAAATCCGGGCTTTGTATAAGTATGTGGCAAGGGCAAAGAGTACAACCCATGGCAAGTGAGGCACAATACGGTTTACTGCCATATACCGGTATTTTGGCCTTCGGAGCAATCGCCTGATGGTCATTCTGGTTCCGGATGTTTCAGCTACTCGTTTCATTTTTCAGAATGCTATAAAATAATCCTCTGACTGTGACTACTGTTTTGCGATAAATAAGTAAGCATTAATTTATTGATGCCATTTCTTCTCACCTGCCATTATCCTGATTTTCAGGTTATTTTCTTCAGGCGGAATAGGACAGGAGTATTTATGGTTGTATGCACAATACGGATTATATGCCAGGTTGAAATCAATAACCAATGTATCAGCACCGTTTTCGGTCAGGTCTAAAAATCGCCCTCCGCCATATGTTTCGTCACTATTTGTTTCATCATTAAAAGGAAGAAAAAGGTGTTTCTCATACCCGGGCTTTTTTACCAGCTCAATATTCTGGTAAACATTCAGCGTATAGCTTTTACCATCATGAATGAAATTAACAGCTCCGTAAAGTGAATATTCGGGTAACCTTTCAGTGGTGGTTTTCATCAGGAAACGTGTTGCCTGGTCAAACCTTTTAAACACAGCAACTTTACGAAATGCAGTATCCGGTTCGTAATAAAATAATTTATCAAAAAGGTCCTTTTCATCAGCTGCAATTGGAGACTTTTCAGAAGACTTCATCTCTGAGTCTTTTTGTTCCCGTTCAATTTTTAGATTGGGAAAATAGGTTTTAGGATCAAATTCACCCTCAACCTGGGCCAGGACAGTGGCTGATGAAAGTATGGTGAGTAGTATAAAAAGAAAGAAATATTTCATAGAAGAGGTTAAAAATACAGATTCTGAATTTCAATGCGAAGATAT
>JAIFMH010000212.1 GCA_020048595.1 Bacteroidota bacterium
AGAAGAGGCGCTCAGCATGGAAATTTCTATAATAAAACAGAACCTTTTTTTGCTGGCATGGAAAGTGGCTATAAAAATCTGATTACTCGTTTTATAAAATACCGCTGGCTTTCATGGGCAATAGTATTAGCATGTTTCGCTATGGTATATTTTATTGGTACAAACCTTCAGAGTGAAATTGCACCACTCGAGGACAAAGGCAGTGTCCGGTTGCAAATTTCGGGACCGGAAGGAGCCAGTTATCCTTTTATGATGGAAGCCGGAAATAAGGTAGTTGATTTCCTGATAGATTCAGTTCCTGAGGGAGACTTTTCCTTTGTTTCCATTCCAGGTTTTGGAAGTGGCGGCGTAAACAGCGGATTTGGACGTATAGGCTTGGTTCCTGCTTCTGAACGACAGCGCACCCAAAGCGAGATTGCGCAGGATTTAGGCAAGAAACTGGCACGCTATAACGATATCAGAATCTTGATTTCGAAAAACTTAGAACCATAATTCCAAAATTCCTCGAAGAAGCCAAAGATGATAAAACGTTCCAGAATGTTGATGTTAACCTCAAATTCAACAAACCCGAAGTAGACATTACCATCGACAGGATAAAAGCCCGTGAATTCGGGCTGACCGTAACCGATATTGCCAGTGTGCTTCAAAATGCATACAGCGGTCGCCGGCTCGCATATTTCATTATGAATGGTAAGCAATACCAGGTTATCAGCCAGGTTGGACTTAAAAACAGGCAGGCACCTGCTGACATTTCGAACCTTTATGTCCGAAACAATAAAGGCGAAAACATTTCGCTGGCATCAGTAACCAAAATTGAACCCAATGCAATGCCGCCGTCCCTTTTTCATTATAACAGGTACAAAGCTGCTACTATTTCCGCATCACTCTCCGAAGGGAAAACCATTGGTGATGGCGTTGATGCCATGCAGGCTATTGCTGACAGATTACTGGACGAAAGTTATCAAACTTCGCTAAGCGGACCATCACGCGACTATGCCGAAAGTTCCTCAAATACTGCTTTTGCTTTTATGCTTGCACTGGTGTTGATTTTCCTGGTTTTAGCTGCACAATTCGAAAGTTTCAGGGATCCGCTGATTATTATGATTACAGTTCCTTTGGCAATTGCCGGGGCAGTATTAAGTCTTTGGATTTTCAACCAGACGCTGAACATCTTTTCGCAAATCGGAATGATCATGCTTATCGGACTGGTTACCAAAAACGGAATTCTAATTGTTGAGTTTGCCAATAAAAAGAGGGATTCGGGCTTATCAAAAAGACAAGCTGTAATTGATGCTGCCACAATGCGCCTGAGACCCATTTTAATGACCAGCCTTGCAACATCACTTGGAGCTTTACCCATTGCGTTAAGTTTGGGTGCAGCTGCAACAAGCCGTATTCCACTGGGTATTGTAGTTGTAGGTGGAATTATGTTTTCACTGATACTCACTCTATTTGTAATTCCGGCGGTTTACACCTATATTTCCGGAAAAAGAGAAGTGCATGAAGAAGAAATGGAAGAGATTAGTTAGTGAGAACCTGGAAGCGAGTATTTATCACATTAAATAAAAACCAGGCATACCCGACCATTAACTTTTTACAATTAACTTTAAATCGTTATTGAAAATGAATTTGAATATAAAAAACATATTTCTGTTTATTTGGCTCAGTCTTCCTCTGATAGCCGGTGCTCAGCAGCAACTTACATTACGAAATGCGATTGACACTGCACTCAGGAATAATTACGACATTCAGATCTCTAAAAACTATGTCGAAATAGCAAGGATGAACAATACCTATGGAGTTGCAGGCGGATTGCCTTATGTATCGGCAAATGCTGCAGATAATGGATCTCTGACTACCATTAACCAGACATTTTACGACGATATTCCTGAGACAAGCATTTCGAACAGAGGCGAAAATACAGTAAATGCAGGAGTTTCGGCAGGAATAGTTTTATTTAACGGATTTAAAATAACGGCAACCAAAGAAAAGCTCAGCAGGTTGCAGAACCTGAGCGAAATCCAGCTTAATCAACAGATTCAAAATACCATTGCCGATATTATGATTACATATTTTGATATTATCAGGCAAGACAACTACCTCAAAATTATTCAGAATTCCCTTGATGTTTCCAAACAGAAACTGGAAATTATTAATGTGAAGAAAAATGTTGGTATGTCAGATGCCGTTGAGATTCTTCAGGCTCAGACTGACGTTAATTCTGCGGAACAATTGCTGGAGATACAAAAAATGGTGATCCAACAAAATAAATCAGATCTGTTGCTGTTGATCAATTCAAAAAATCAGATGCAATTTTCAGTGGTTGACACCATAATTATCGACCAATCCCTGCAACTGGATTCAATCATTAATTATTTGAACCGCAATACACAATACCTTAGTGCTGAGCAACAAATACTTATCGACGAACAAATAGTTAAAGAGGTTTCATCACAACGCTATCCATCCATAAAATTGAATGCTGGTTATGATTTCTACCAGGCAAATCTCAATAAAGGGACCATGTCGATGAACCAGAATTATGGTCCTACAGCCGGAATAAACATGCAGATACCCATTTTTAACGGGAATATTTACAAAACGCAAAAGGATGTTGCCAAAATCAATGTCAGTAATTCGAAACTGGAAATGGAAAGTTTGCTGAATTCACTTACAACCCAGGCTACCAAAACGTACAGAACATATAGCACAACCCTGCAGCAAATAGAATCGCAGCGAAAAAATTTCGAAATGACAAAGCAACTGGTTGATGTAGTAATGCAGCAATTTCATGTAAGCCAGGCAACAATACTGGATGTAAGAGCTGCCCAAACCAGTTTTGAGAATGCAGCCTACCTTTTAGTTAACCTGCTTTTTTCAGCAAAAGTAGCTGAAATTGAATTGAAACAGTTGACTTACAGTCTGGGGATTTAAATGATTAGTAGTCAGTCTATCAGATAAATTTCTTATTTATGCATTGATTTTCAATCCTGCTTTGTTTGGTTTTTCTTCTTGTTGTGACTTATTATAAATAGCACTCCTACAACAATAAACGGAAAGGTGATTAATGCAATTATTCCCAGGCTCATGCCAATAGAGTGGTTATTTTCATAATTAAGCATAAACACTAAAGGACTTAAGGCAAGTCCTGTTACAGCAAATATTATTCCGCCAATCAGTTCCCATTTCCACGCAATAATAAGTATTGCCAAAAGAATAAATGATGGAATAAGATGCATCAGGAAAGCACCTAGCTGCTGCCATATGGTTAGTCCCGGTGCAAAAGCATCGGCTGCAAACATACTGATAAACAGTATTGCCAGGATACAGATTATCCGTGGCAACCAATGAAATACACTGACAGATATTTTCATTGTATTCGATTTTGAAATATAAATTGTCTGGTTAGCAGTTAAGTTCCCCAAACTTACAAATATTGTTTCAGATAAGAATAGTTTTGGATTAGGTATTGAAAATCCGGATATTAACGTTCATGTGTTAATCATACAAGAATCCCCACCTAAATGTAATTTCTTTAAAAACACGCGTTACCAGTTTTGAGGATTTAGAGTTACTGGATAATTATCAGGAGACAGAAATTATTAAATATGATAGAGAATCTGAAGTTCCCGCTTACTGTTTCTATTGATGATTGATATTCTGAAGCGAATCTGAAGCCATCTCCTGTTTCTTATATTCAATAATCCCTGATCTTTCTTTTCGCAAAGCTTCATTCACCTGCTTATCAATAAGCAACTCGAGATATTTATCTTTGTATCCGTCAGAAGGATTGCCGGATTCAACTTTTTGATTCAGTTGAAAATACCAGATAACACCTAATGAAATTGTAAATAATAATGCCAGGGATGCCAGTATAACAGGCAGGAAATCACGTTTTGAACTGGGTTTCTGCGAATTTGTATTATTACTACCAGGAATTTCATACAGTTCCTTATCAACAGAATGTACCGAGACATTTACGGGTAAATGCCGTTCCAGCAATTCTTCAAAATAATTGCCGATTGTGTCTTTTATCAGGTAATCGAGCGCTTGCCTGGTTGATCCGTAATTAATGTACCGGGTAAGAATAAGCAAAGTGAACTGAATGGTAAAAGAACCATGCTCCTGGTAATTCAAAAAGTAAACTTTTGTGCTGTCGCGAATAACAATACTTCGATCGATATTGGATTTCAGAAAATCGCGGATTGGATTCTCTGAACGTACGTTTTCATTCCTCCTATCATCAAAGCGGGTTAACTCGGATCGCAGTATATCACCCAATTCGTGAAATCCTTTATCTTTATCCTTAATCAGGATAGAAAATTCGATTTCGCGAATAGTTAAAGCATCATTATGTGTGCTGTAGGTCATATAGCCGGCAATCCGGTAGTAATTTAATTGAGATTCAAGAATTGAAATATGAACTTTAGTAACTGGTATGCGAAGATTGAGTATTCCGAATCCGGAATACTATTTTTCAACTATCTCAATTCCTCATGATCTCCCTGGAACCGGAAACCAAGTCTTTTACCCGTTGTCATTTTCATATTATCGAGAGTACTTTGAATATCGGCAACAGTAATCATTTTCATTGCATCATATGGAGGTGTTAACAAATCGAAGTTACAGGTATACCTTATGGCTGACTCAAGAATCATCCTGACTGATTCGCGGGTAATAACCGATGATTGAAAATTATTGTACAACTGTCCGACCTCCCTTTTTCCTTCAACAAAATAATGGTTTTCATTATTAACAAAGATACGTCCTATCATATAACCAAGGTCGTTCATGCGGTTGTATTTAAAGGAATCGGCCAGGAAGTTGAATATCATGATAACACCGCAATAGGAACGGCTTGAATCTTCATGAATATAGCTGGTTTTCATTACTTCATGATCACGGGAGAACTCAAATACATTGGTATGCATAGTAAAAATCAATACATCACCGCCGAACCTGAGTTCGGCTTCAAATTCACCTTTGTCGTGGTATTCAAAAGGTATCTGTAAAGGTTCACTCCTGAAAGTTTTCCTGTATTCCTCAGCCATTTCAGCCAAAACGGATTTAAAAAGCCTGAAAGTTTCGAGGGTAGTACGATAAACTTCCTGTTTAAATGCTGCTTTTTTTCGGAGTGCAGGTAAAAGATCGTCATTAGGTAAAATATCCATCATTGGAATAGCAATTATTTATTGAGGATATAAAAGTACGCTAATATTTAAATAATTGTACAACTCATTTTCTGTATTTTTTCACTACGGCATGTGCACAACTAACACCATCCATGGCTGAGGAAACAATGCCTCCTGAGTATCCGGCTCCTTCGCCGCAAGGGAATAATCCCGGCAGGTTTATATGTTCGAGTGTCTCAGTGTTTCGGGGAATACGGATGGGTGACGAAGTACGTGATTCAGTACCTAAAATAACTGCTTCGGAAGTATGATACCCTTTCATCATTTTATCAAACTGAAGGAATGCTTCCTGCAACCTGGCAGAAACAAACGGAGGTAGAATTTCGTGCAGCGGCGCAGCAACAATCCCCGGATTGTACGAACATTCTGGTAATGAGGATGAAATAACACCTTTGGTAAAATCAGTTATCCGTTGTGCCGGAGCCGATTGGTTCATTCCTGCGGCACGCCAGCAAGCGTCCTCAACCCTACGTTGTAATTCCAGCCCGGCAAAAGGCCCATATTCTGAAAGATAGGCAATATCAGCCGGATCAACTTGAACTACAATCCCTGAATTTGCATAAGGAGAATTCCGCCGGCTGTTCGACATGCCATTAACTACAACCTGACCGGTTTCAGTTGCTGATGGCACAATAATTCCTCCCGGACACATGCAGAACGAAAAAACGCCCCGGCCTTCAACTTGTTTTACAAGGCTGTATGGTGCTGCAGGCAAATATTGTTCGCGCGGTGACTGGTGGTACTGGATGCTGTCGATAAGTGCCTGTGGATGCTCGGCACGAACTCCAAGTGCAAAGCTCTTTGCCTCCAGTGCAAACCCTTTTTTATGCAATAATTCGTAAATATCCCGGGCCGAATGACCGGTAGCGAGTATAACTGCCTGTGCTTCAAAACGCTCACCGCTCTTATCTTCTACACCTTTTACTTTGCCATTTTGAATCAGGATATCAACGATCCTTCGGTTAAAATAAAACTCTCCCCCTGCATCAACTATTGTCTGACGCATGGCTGCAATAATTGCCGGAAGTTTATCTGTTCCTATATGCGCATGGCTGTCGATTAAAATGTCTTCGTCAGCTCCGTGTGAAACCAACATTGCAAGTATATCGCTTACATTACCACGTTTGTTGGATCTGGTATAAAGTTTTCCATCGCTGTATGTCCCGGCTCCACCTTCGCCAAAGCAATAGTTGGAATCAGGATTTACAATGTGCTCACGGTTTATCTGGGCTATGTCGAACTTACGTGCTTTTACATCTTTTCCCCGTTCGATAACTATAGGTTTCATGCCGTTTTCGATCAGAGTAAGAGCGGCAAAGAGTCCGGCAGGACCAGCACCAACAACTATAACAGGTATCTTGCGACTTACATCACTATAACTCTTTCGGATAAATTTACGGACTTCTGTTGGCTGTTCGTCAATATACAATTCAGCTTTAAGACGAATTTTCACTTTTGACGAACGGGCATCCACCGATCGTTGAATGGGATTCAAATGTTTAATACGGGCAGGCTGAATGCGAAGTACATGTGCAAAGGCGGTCTTCCATCCCGAAGGGTCGGCAGCCTGTTTCGGGGTCATGGCGATTTCAATTTCTTTGCGCATGGATTTATCTAAACGTTATTTTTCCAATTGGTAGGTTCTGCAAAGTTAAAGATAACCGGGCATTGTTTTAACAAACAGAAAGGAGAGGTGAATGTTTACACAGATAGAGTAATATGTTACTCAAAAGTAAAAGAGATCTGAAATATTTTAGAGCTCATTCGCTCGATAGCTCCGGTATATATAGTATCATCATGTTTTAAAATATCAAACAAGCCGTAGGACATTGATATTTCAGTACCAAACTTAAAATAAGCAGTGTAAAAATCGAAACCCACTCCGCCAAGCGCATATATATCTTTCCGGTTAATAAAAACATAAGCTGCATTGTTATCAGCTTTTTTCTTTGCATTTGAAGCCAGGTCCATTGAATATTTGGCGCCTGCCAGAACATACGGCCTCACATTATGTATTCTTTTCCCTTTAAATCTCACCGACAAAGGAAATTCGACAAATGTTGACTGTATGTTTTTCGTTACATAAAGCATTTCAGGAGCCATCTTTCCATTATAGCTCATCATAGTATAATCCAGATTTCGTTCACCAAAAGTGAGTGAAGGAGTAAATCGCATGTCGAAATACTCTCCCAAACGCAGATTGCCGACTATTCCAATCACAAAACCTATTGTTGGGGTAGCTTCAACACTGTAAAGATTAGCGGAATCACAGTTTTGATCCGGAATGGATTGTTGAAGATCGTTGTTGTAATAGAACTGTTTCTGGTAATCAGGCTTAGTTTTGATGGTAAAAAGCATTTCATTAACACCCAGCAGGAAACCGAAGTGATAAGGTGCCTGGTCATAATCAGGTTTGTTAGGAACTTGCCTTGATTGCGAAAAAGCCTTGCCTGAAAAACAAAGCAATAAAATAATGATGAAAAATTTTGGCGTACGGAACATGTAAATATTAAAGTGGTAGTACAAAAACGGCGCAAATCATTGTTTAGTATGCAAAACAACAATACAGAGCAAAATTTGCAATTAAAAGTTGACCCTGCTCCTATTTTTTGCCGATGTACAGATTTGTAATCCCAAAGCTCAGGCTGATAAATTCGGCTTTGCTAAATCCTGCTTCCAGCATAATATTTATAAACTGGTCATCCTGCGGAAAAGCGGCAACCGATTCGGGCAGATAAGTATAGGCGGTACTATCCTTTGATACCAAACGACCTATTACAGGCAATATAAAACGGGAATAAAAACCAAAAAGTTGTTTGACCGGGAATTTCTGCGGTTTTGAAAATTCAAGAATAAAAGCACGTGAACCAGGTTTTAATACACGGCACATTTCGCTCAACCCTTTTGGAAGATTTTCGTAATTACGCACACCGAATGCTACCATAGCAGCATCAAATTCAGCATCTCTGAAAGGTAAATTTTCAGAATCGGCTTTCTGCAAAGTGATCATTCCACCAAGTCCGAGTTTATTAACTTTTTCTTGTCCGATAGCAAGCATTTCTTCGGCTATATCAGTGCCTGTAATGTTTACAGGATTAATTACGGAAGCAGCTATTGCCAGATCAGCTGTACCTGTGGCCATATCCAGAATCCGGTTGGGAGAATCCTGAGCCATTAGTTTAACAAGTTTCCTCCTCCAGCCTTTGTCAATCCCCATCGACAGCAAATGATTCAATAAATCGTAACGACCTGCAATGTTATTAAACATAGCCTGAACCTGTTGCTTGCGGCCGGGAGTTTGAGTGATAGGAGGTTTTGACATGCGGGATTTAAGCTAAGTTTTGTTTTAAGAAGAGTTAATAAGAGCCTGATGCTTTGTGCCGGGTGCCAGAGCCATTTCCCACTTTCTGATTCTATTTTTCTAATTCCTATTTCTTAATTTCTAAAAAACGGTTACATCTCAACAGATGCTTCTGCCATAAGCCTGTATTTATCAACAGGAACAACACCCGCTTGTTCGCAAACCAATCCACCGGCAAGGTTAGATAAAGCAGCCATAAGAAAATGATCTGTTTTTGCTGCCAGGCAAAGTGCCGCAACACTGATAACTGTATCGCCGGCACCGGAAACGTCCGCTATACTTCGCATCTCAGCAGGAATAATTTCTGATTTGATCCCGTTTGAATCTTTGAAACTGATAAATATTCCATGTTCAGATAAAGTAATCATTACCAGTCTCACATTCTGGCTGTTATGTATAATTTCGGCCGCGTTTTGGAGGCTTACGACTGATAAAGGATCAACATCAGTTTTTAATCCTTCAATAATCTCTTTCAGGTTTGGCTTGAAGAGTGTAATGCCTTTATATGCTGAAAAATTTTTTTTCTTGGGATCAACCGCTACTGCTATTCCTGCATTGGCAGCTATTGCAGCTACCTTCTCAATTACCTCAGGTGATAAAACACCTTTATTATAATCCTGCAAAATAATTACATCAGGTTTTTGTTCTGAAATAAGGTTGGTAATACAATTTATCAGATCAGCAGTATCTTTTGCGTTAAGGTCAGTATCAATTTCTTCATCAACACGAAGCATCTGTGTACGGTTGCTTATTATTCTGAATTTGGTGGTTGTTATTCTTTCGTTACTCCTGATTATCCCATCGGTTTTCAAACCTTCGTTTTTCATCAGGTTCAGCAGGATGTCACCTTGCTTATCGTTTCCAATCACCGAACATAATATCGCTTCAGCACCCAACGACCTGATGTTTAGAGCAACATTAGCCGCTCCGCCGAGCATATTGTCTCTTTGTTTTAAGGCTACAACCGGTACCGGGGCTTCCGGCGAAATGCGGTCAACTTTACCGATTAAATACGAATCGACCATCACATCACCTATTACCAGCACCTTGCATGAATTGAATTTACTGAACAGATGTGTAATTTCTTCCTCTGTAATGATCATATCGCTCTTAGGTATAGGTTTTGAAAATAGTTGAACCAAATAAAATTTATTTCAATTTCGACAATGCCTCATTTATACGCTTGATGGCTTCGCGCAGATTGTCTTCAGATGTCGCATAAGAGATCCGGATACAATCGGGAGATCCGAAAGCTACACCGGGAACTATCGCAACAAAGGCTGTATCAAGCAAATAATCACATAAATCAGATCCGGATAAAATTACCCGATCACCGGCAGATTTACCGTAATATGAGGTAACCTCAGGAAAAAGATAAAAGGCTCCATCAGGTACATTGAGTTTAATGCCAGGTGTTTCGTGCAACAAACTTATAGCTAGATTACGGCGATATTTAAACGCTTCAACCATCATTTTTATTTCAGTGCTATCAGCGGGATTGGTATTCATTGCAACGATAGCAGCACGCTGGGTGATTGAACAGGTTGCTGAAGTGATTTGTCCCTGTAGCTTATCACAAGCCTGGGCAATCACATTATTAGCTGCCATGTATCCAAGACGCCAGCCTGTCATAGCAAAGCCTTTGGACAAACCATTGATCAGTATTACCCTATCGTGAATATTTTCAAAAGTGGCAATACTATGATGCTTTCCTGAAAAATTTATATTTTCATAAATCTCATCAGAAACAATAAAAACCTGCGGATGACGTGCAAACACATCAGCAAATGCTTTAAGTTCTTCGTAGGTATAAACAGTTCCTGACGGATTGCAGGGACTACTGAATAAAAATACTTTAGTCCGGGAGGTTATGGCCGATTCAATTTGCTCAGGAGTTACTTTAAAATCAGTTTGAATACTGCTTTCAATAAAAACACCAGTGGCACCTGCCAGTTTTATCATCTCTTTATACGAAACCCAGTAAGGAGCAGGAATCAGTATTTCGTCACCTGGATTTGCAAGACACAATATAGCGTTAGCCAGCGATTGTTTGGCACCGGTAGAAACAACTATCTGCCCGGCAGTATAATCCAGTCCGTTATCACGTTTCAGTTTATTGGCAATTGCCTGCCTCAGTTCTGCATAGCCCGCAACTGGAGTGTAATGCGAATAATTCTGATCGATAGCTTCTTTAGCAGCTTCCTTAACATGATCAGGAGTATCGAAATCGGGTTCGCCTATGCTGAGATTGATAACATCAAAACCTTGCGCACAGAGTTCGCGGCTGCGGCGGGTCATAGCCAAAGTTTCCGATTCGGCAAGCAGGTTAATCCTGTCTGACAAGTAGTTCATGGATATTTAAATTAAGACAACATGACTGGCAAAAGTAGAAAAATTATTTACGTTACGATATTTTTAGTACACCTATTGTTAATTAAATAACATTAAAAGCTGTTATCTTACTGTTTTACTGTATTTTAAATTGATTTATTTGAAATAAAAACCTTTGCACATCCTTGACAGATAAATGATTCCTGATAATTTTCTTTTTACATTTATCGAATTCTGAAACTGATAAATTGAATCATCCAGAATCTGGACTTATATAAAGCCTAACAATCATGAAAACAAAATGTTATCAGAATGATTGGAATTAAGTAACTAATTCAGTTGTACCGATTTGTTTAAGTATTTAATACAGATTAGCAATAGTTTTCCGGATTCTTGGTTTTAAGTAATATTCTAAAGGTAATTTTAACGAAATTTGTGCACCTATAAACTGAATCATGCAGGCATTATACGAGTTATTAAAATACACGGTTCCATCTCTGGTTGTGCTTGCCACAGCCTATTACCTGTTAAAAATGTTCCTGGAAAAGGAAGCAGAGAAAACGCAAATGCAATTGAGGCTTGATGTTCAAAAAATCAGTCTGCCGGTGCGCATGCAAGCTTACGAAAGACTTGTTTTGCTGCTCGAACGCATAGAACCTGCCGGTTTACTTGTGCGCACTAATATGCCAGGCATGAATGCCATTCAACTTCAGTCAGCCTTGGTTCAGTCTGTTCGTGCAGAGTTTGAGCATAATCTTTCTCAGCAAGTGTATGTATCAACCAAAGCATGGGAAATGGTACGAAATGCACGTGAAGAAACCATCAAGCGTATTAATACCGCAGCCATGAAACTGACTCCTGAGGCAACCTCCACTGACCTTGCGAGCCTGATTCTGATCAATGATATAGATGCAGAACAATCTGCTGTAAAAGGAGCTCTCGACCTTTTAAAAGCTGAGGCGAGGAATAACTTCTTTTAAAACAGTATCTCAGGATTTGTTTTTTCAACTAAGCAGGAATGGTTTGATTTATAATCGAACCATTTGGAGTTACATTTGTTTAACTTTTAATAAAAATAATTAAACAATGGAACGATTCGAGTATTTTCAATTTGTGCCTTCCAACCTGGATAAAGTCTGGGATTTTTTTTCGTCACCGGCAAACCTTACGAAGATTACCCCACCCGAGATGGGATTTTTAATTACCTCGCCTGTACAACCGGAAATGTATGCTGGAATGTTTATCACATACAAAGTTAGTCCTGCACTTGGGATTAAGCTGGATTGGGTAACTGAAATCACCCAGATCAGCCATAAAAAATTTTTTATTGATGAACAGCGAAAAGGCCC
>JAIFMH010000192.1 GCA_020048595.1 Bacteroidota bacterium
TGGAGCCTGCGAACGGGTTTTACCCCCATAAAAATCATGGTTGGTGGTGTAAAATGCAGCGCCACCTGTTAGTTCCAGCATAAGGTGTCCATAAGTTTTTGATATTCCCAGTTCCGGTTTAAAAGCAAAACGGTGAGTCCCGATATTTACAAGTTTCTCAGGGTCGTATTGGCCTGTAGGCACATAAACCTGCAAGCTTGCCCCGATCACCAGGTCCTGTTTATACTCTTTAAATCCGGAAATCGGAAGTGAAGGTGCTCCTATAAAATTCACCGACATGCGTAGGCGCGCATCGGCCAACCCGGAAACATCGCGTGAAACAGGCTGCCCCTGGAATTCGGCAGTACCCGAAAGCCAGGCGTAGGGTACTATCATATCAAACTTGCCCGACAACCCGCCAACATTAAGGGAACGTGCATAAGCAAGCAATGATCCGTTGATTTTGATATTCGCATTATCGAGCGGAACAGCCGGATCAAATAAAACCCCACCCGACATGTGTGTATAGCCTGCTACCAAAAAATTTACTCCTTTTGGAATATTTGTGTAGGCGCGAGGTTCGAGGTCCTGGGCGCAAACGGGCGAAATCCGGAGTAATAAAACTATTATTCCTATTAGCTGTAGAAGTTTTGGTTTAAATCCGATTGAGTTCATTTGCAATTCGATTTTTTAAAAACATGATTCCTTTAAAAAGACCCAGAATCCAAATACCAAATTCCAAGGCCCAAGGGGCTAAGTGTGAAGTTATTCTTCGAAAAGCTATTTAAATCAAGGTCATGGAATTTGATTCCTGTAATTTGAGTAAACGAGAGACCCCAAACCCCGGAGGGGCTTAACGAAGACAAGCTTTAAAGTCCATTTTGGAATTTGGGACTTGGAATTTGAGACTTGGGTCTTTAACCCGGCAAGTATTTAGTCCTTCGTCACATTATTTTTATCTGCTTTTTTCTGATCCCCCTGCATTAACATTTTACCTATCAGGAAAGCAATAATGATAGCTACATAAAGCTGACCGGAGATGGACAAAAGGTAAGCCAGCGTTTGTGTTTCGGGGATGCGTGGGGTAATATCACCATAGCCGACGGTAGACATGGTAATAAAACTGTAGTAAAGAAAATGTGCGAAAACAGGGTGTTCAATGTAAGCAGGAAAGTTATAGGCATCAGGATACACCTGGTAAAAGGCTAAACACAGGCTCGCCCCGATGATACCAGCCAGCAGGTATATGTTTATGGAAGTGATCAGCACATTTACATTAACTGTCTTGCTTTTAGAAATGAACCTGATAAGAAAAGTTACTATAAAAATAAAGAAGGCTACAATAAAAGCAAGTTTTACAAGATCGGTATAAACGGAATCGTATCCTGCTGGTTTTAACCATATTAATACCATCATTGAAATTACCATACCTCTGATAAGGAGCTTTCGTGATTTTCTGACATCTGCCACAACCGAGCTTTGGATAAACAGTACACTCAAAGTTATCACAAAGATAAGTTCCGACAGCGGGCCATCACCGAAAAATGCCGGTAATATCAAGGTCAGGAGAGTGGAAAGAAGAAGCACGGGAAACCTGTTCTTCTCCAGCCAGGCAAGGGATTTATTATAATGCTGTTTTATCATAATCATAAAAATATAGAATTTGATGTATGAGGGATAAGTTCAGTGATAAATAGGTATGTCGGTTGTAATCCGTGTATAAACCATATGCAGTAGAAGATTGAAAGACTGAAAAACTGTAAATCGTTGCAAGAAGCAATCAGAAATGATACCCCAACTGCACACTATAACGAAACCAGGAAGATATTACGACTTTTGAAGTGCTGAAGGTTGCATCTTCATCCGAAAAGAGGTAACCAAGGGCCGGAAAATGTTCCTTTAGCTCCGCCGCAAGTTCCTCATCAATCTTATCACCCAGATCGCTGTTCAGGTTTCCGGTTATCCCCAGGTTACCCGAATAACCGGTAATGGAGGGGCCGAACATCAGTAGGTCAATGGAGAACTTCTTTGCAAAGATAAATTGATACCCTAATTCAAACCCCAGGTTTACCATATTCATCCGGGTATCGAATAAAATATTATCGTCTTCAGTTGCATCCATCAAAGCACCCTGAATTTCGGATGAGGTGCCAATATAAGAAAGATATCCCCCAAAATACATACCATCCGGGGCAGGGCAACGGTTCCTGGAAAAAGGATAAATCCTGTAATCAAAAGCAAGGTTAATTCCTTTCCTGGAATCTTTATTTATAAGAAGGCTGTTAAATAGAGTATCATTTAAAACCTGCGGAACAACCAGGTAGCCAAGCTGGAGTGAAACGGATTTGTCCTTTCTAATGAGCCGCTCATAACTGAACGTAATATTTCTGAGTTCATCGAACAGCAACATTGGGGTCGGGTTGAACTTTATCACATTCAGATGGTAGGGCGTAAGCAAATCCGGATTCTCCGTCTTTTTTGGTTGTGTAACACTATCATCCGTTTTCGGGATAGTATCATTTCTGTCTGCGGCTTTCAATCCCATACATGCCAGGATATTAAAAGCAAAAACTAATATGATGTGGAACAAAAAGTTAGTACGCATACTTAAAGACTAAGAAGGATTTAATGTGCAAATATAAAACGCAAAGACACAATTCTGTTCTTCCCGGTTCCAGGAATTAATTCCGGTTCACAACTATCAATAAGCAGGAACCATATCCTTTATTTCGAGAAAAAATTCTCCGTTAGATTTTTATTTACCGCGAAGACGCAAAGCAATAAGACTTAGATTATCAACATATTAAGACGCAAAGACCTGAATTTATTTACTTTTGATAATGAGGTTATTGGGAATTATTAACGGACTATTGAAGAAGCAGAACCTACAATTAATTCCTTTTGAAATTTTAAATTGGAGGTTGAGAACATTTATACATTTTCGCACTCTACAAATTTGAGTACATACATAAACTATACTTCCTCTTCCTCCACATCGTTTGAGTTGATCCAGGCTACAAATAACTTATATCCCAGTGAAAAGACAATTGCACCGGTAAAGAGGCCGATAAAGCCGGAAAAGATAAATCCGCCGATAACCCCGATAAATATTACCAGCATGGGAACAGGTGCGCCTTTGCCAAGTAAAATAGGTTTGAGCACGTTGTCGGACAAGCCTGCTACGAGTAATAATACGGTCCAAACTATTGCCGGCACAAGTTCTTTCTCCGAAAACATGTATGCTATTACGGGTAAAGTAATAAAGAATATAGGTAATTGAAGAACTCCTAAAACAAATACCAGCAATGTCCATATGCCGGCATAAGGGATGCCTGCCAGCATGAATAAAAGTCCATTCAGCAAAGCCAGGATAAGAGCTACGCCTATTATACCTTTCACAACGCTACCGACCGTTTTCATAGTCATATCTGCAAATTCATCACCTCTGTTACCGGCTATTTTTCTGAAAAATTTCCGGACCTCCTGGCCTGCCTCACCAAAAACCAACAAAATAGCGGCAATAATAAAGGATATCAGTATCTGAATTACACCACCTACGGCGCCTAAGATTCCTGTCCCTATTTTACTCCCTAATGCGAGAAGCTGGTCCTGATATTTCATGATTGTTTGTACCAGGTTAACAGAGGCGTTGTACCACAAATCGTATAGCCTGCTCCCGATAATTGGCCAGTCTTTTACCTTTTCAGTAGGCGACGGTATGGTGAGTGTGCCATTGTCAAAACTGACTTTAAGTTCTTTTACCTGTGCAATAAGGGAATCAATCATCAGCCATATGGGTAGGAAGACAATGACCATCACGGCAAGAACGATAATAGCAGATGCCAGCTTAGGTCGGCCACCCAACTTTGCCGACATCATTTTGTGAAGCGGGTGCAACGCAATTGCGAGTATCAGGCTCCATAATATTATGCTTACAAAAGGATACATGATCGCCAGGCACCAGCCAACGATCAAGATAAGGATGAACAACCGGATGGTGGTGTCGTAAACGGAATTGTTGGCAGATTGAGTATTCATAATAGCGGGATTTTTTTTACGGATTAGATGTCGTGATACCCAAAAGCATCTTAAAAGTGATATACCTATTCAAATTTCTGAAAACTTCCTGATTTTACAAAATAAATAAAAAATAAAAAGTTCGTATCTTTGTTTTAAACTCTAGCAAACATGAATGCTTTTATTAAAAAAACAGCCCTGTTATTTGGATTTTCATTAAGCGTCCTGACTTCGTTTTCGCAATGCGACATCCTTAACCGTGTTTCGCCCGACGGGTCTATGACTTATTATATGGAGCCTGTTAACTTTTACTGGACACAAGCTAAGTCGTTAAGCGGCGGTATTGTTACGGATAAAGAGAGCTATTTCCTGGAACTGTTTCCCATACCGTTTCCTGAAAAACCCGAAGGACAAGATATTAAAGATAACCTTGAGCTGAAACTGTCGGATGGGAAAACCTATACGCTTGAACACTTCGACAGTCGTTATATCCGCAAGGACACGGTCTTCAAATTAGTGTACCTGATTGGCAAAAAAGATCTGGATTGGTTACTTAATCTTGAGGTTACAGAAGCCAGGATAAACATGAAGGGGGATGAAGGCATCAGGACTTATGTATTTAAATTGCACAAAGAAGCGCTGAAGGAGCAGCTGGAGTGCTTTTTGAAGGAAGAGGAAGGGAAATAATACCCAAGTTTCAAATTCCAAGTCCCTGGTACTGAGTCCCGAAACATGAATCAATGTCGGCTAGTTAAGGATTCATTTTAAAGTTTCCGCAAATTTATTTTCTTGTTCCATTTGTACCCCCTCCGTCTCCCCCTTGAAAAAGGGGGAGGATATACTAACAAAGTTTAACTTATCTCAAAACCCTGGAATTTTGTTGCGAACTACTCCCTCCCTATTTTCTAAAGAGGGCCGGGGAGGGTACAAAATCTAATAATTTTCTTCTTTCTTTTTTGAAAAACACTACTTAAACGGCATTGAGACTTGAATTCTTAATACTTGATAATCAAAGTTTATTAATGATAGAAGCAAGAATCAATTTTAGTTCTGATGATTCTTTGCATAAATATTCACACTGTTTTACATCTCCGGATTTCAATTGATTAAATATTCTCAGAAAATAATTCGATTCATGTGTTATTGTATATTTTTTTACGGGTCACATGTAATTACTCACATCTTTCTTATTTCTACGGGTGTTCGTGAGCTAAAGGTTCGCCATGAATAACATTACCATTTCTGAATGATTCTTTTAGTCATGGCTATTTCACGCATTTCTTTTAGGGATATGCCGATTTTAGTCTTTGCATCAGGCCTGGTGGGTGAACCTTGTGATTCTTCATAATTTGCTCCACTTGAAGTAGATGACTTGACAAGTTGTCGTTTCATATCCATAGTCTCAATTGTGTTTTTCACTGTTCGCAAATATAAAATCACGTCGACTGCAAACTTTAATAGTCTTTCACTCAGATCATTTTCATTTTTGGCATTTTACCTGGAATTCAGGACCTTGGTATTTGGTATTTGAAACTTGGGTCTTATCGGCAGACTATTCCTCTTCAGGATTTTTTGAAACCAGCGAACTAATATTTTTTTTCAGGTTCGTCAGCGGATTATTAAAAGTCACAGTAAAAGCAATAACATTGTACAATTCATTCACGTTATCCCGGGGTAAAAATTCGTTTACATAGGTTAATTCCAGTTGTAAATCATCCGTAACAAAGTAGCCCCCTCCAATCTCAAAGCGGTTGCGGTCAAAAAAAGTTATACCAGTAGATTTAGCGTCGGGCTTAAAAAATAATTCCTCGGAGGTGACAAAATAAGCTATCCCTTTTCGCAACACCTTTCCATTGATAGGTTTCACATATTTTATCATCTGGCGATACCGGTACTTATCCTCATAAACGCCCTCCGAATTCATCATAAACCTTAGCTCTCCCCTCATCCTGGTGTAAAGGGTATAACCGGTTTTATGGATATAATATTGACCTTGAAGACTAAGCCGCCATTCAGGTGAAAAATACTGCCCGATATCAGGCACATCTTTATTGTAATAATAGGCCAGCGATGAGGAAAGTTTCCAGCGTGGTGAATAATAATAATGAACCCAGCCCGAAAGATACCTTTGGATATTGGTGCTCAAAATCCTGGGTTCAGAAGGCGTATTGCTGAATGTGCTGCCAATATAAATTTCTGCTGCAACCTTATCGCTGACGGCACGTACAAACTGAAACTCGTTGCCTAATTGGGTATAGCTGTTGGTTTGAGCCTTACTATGTAAAGATAGGCAAACCATTAATAAAAACAGGATTACAAGAGCTGAATGAAAAGCCCTCGGGATAATGGTTTGATTGGAGATATCGGTTGTTCCTCTTTTCATATCTTCTGTTACTTAGCGGCACATTATCGCAGAAAAAACCCTCTGAAGGACCAACATCAGGAATTTTTAAAGCAAAGCTATAAAATTTAAAGGATTTCCGTAGCGATGAATTTCAACTTTTTGGTTATCTGCAAAGTATAACTGCCCAAACAATCAAAAATATTTTTTTTTACCCATACGTATAAGCCTAAACGTGTCCTTATAGTTAAGGAATGGAGCCAATCGCATTGAACGTATAAAATCATTAAAGCTGCCCGATTTAATGCAAATCGCTTGTACCTTAGCTCTATATGAATAAAATAATCAACATTTTAAGCCTCTTTTTCCCGAAAATCGCCTAGCTTTGTTTAAATGAATCCAACCAAATTAGTATTCTCATTTTTCTGACCTTTTAAAAAAAACAGTTATGATAAATGCATTTCTATGGGGTTTCATCGCAACGTTTTCCCTTTTCATTGGTGGACTGATAGGGATTCTGTTTAAAATCGGTAAGCGCCCGCTTGGGCTGATCATGGCTTTCGGAGCCGGTGTTTTGTTTTCAGCAGTTGCCTATGAACTCGTTTTTAAATCGATAAAATCTTCATTGGGCAGTGGGGCTTCCTTGATTGGAATCCTGTCAGGGGCGTTCACTTTTTTCGTAGTCGATCTGTTAATAAGCAGAATGGGTGCTTCGGGCCGTAAAAACATCACAGGCATGCACAACGAGAATATGGCATTACCAATTGTGCTGGCAACTATTCTCGACGGAATTCCTGAAACACTGGTTATAGGTATGAGTTTACTGGCTGGTGGTGAGGTGGGCATCGGCATGCTTGTTGCCGTTTTCATATCCAATCTTCCTGAAGCTATTGCCGGAACATCAGGTATGGTCGCCGGAGCATGGAAAAAGGGCCGGATTCTATTGCTCTGGCTTTTTATTGCCTTAGTTTGCGCATTTTCCTCTTTGGCAGGATACGCTTTGCTCGAAAATGCAAACCCACCTATAATATCTTTTATTCAAACATTCGCTGCGGGTGCAATCCTTGTAATGCTCTCCAACACCATGATTCCTGAAGCCTATGAACATGGGGGAAAGCTGGCTGGTATTTTTACCGTTCTAGGGTTTACGGTTGCCATATCCATTGCAGTACTCGAAATTACAGGAATCTAAGCCTCTGCCCTAGAGTTTTAAAGACCCAAATTCCAAGATCCAAATTCCAAATTCCAAGGAAGAATCCATGACCTTGGAATTTAGATTTGGGACTTGAGACTTGGAATTTGAGTCTTGGGTCTTTTTTCCAGATTCTAATCCACCGGCACCGGTTTCACCTTCCAAACCATTTCACAATAATCGTTTATTGAGCGGTCGGACGAAAACTTACCCATGCGTGCCACATTAAGGATGGATTTGCGGGTCCATGCTTCAGTATCAGCCCAAAGTTTGCTTACCTCCGCCTGACAATCCATATAGGACTGGTAGTCGGCCAGCACCAGGAAAGGATCATGCCACAGAAGGCTTTCCACGAGCGGACGAAACAGGCTTTTATCTCCATGAGCCAATACACCCGAGCCTATAAAGTCGAGAACTTCGCGTAGTGCCGGGTTCTGTTCATAGATATCATGTGGGTTGTAACCCCGGGATTTTATGTCCTGAACCTGCGGGGAATCGAGCCCGAAAAGGAAGAAGTTCTCCGCTCCTACTTCTTCACGGATTTCTACATTGGCGCCGTCGAGCGTTCCTATAGTGAGTGCACCGTTCATAGAGAACTTCATATTACCTGTACCGCTTGCTTCCAACCCGGCTGTCGATATCTGTTCCGATAAGTCGGCGGCAGGATAAATATGCTGAGCGTTCTTCACATTGAAATCGGGAAAGAAGACCACCTTAAGCCGGTCGTGAATATCAGCATCCTTGTTAATCAGGTCGGCAACTGAATTGATAAGCTTAATGATAAGTTTAGCCATAAAGTAACCCGGCGCTGCTTTTGCCCCGAAAATAAATGTGCGTGCCGGTATGTTTGCCTGTGGATCATGCTTCAGACGCAGGTAAAGGGAAAGTATATGCAACACATTCAAATGCTGTCGTTTATATTCATGAAGACGTTTAGCCTGTATGTCGAAGAGTGATTCGGGATTTACCTTTACACCGGTACGCTGTTCAATAAGCCCGGCAAGGTCGCGCTTTGCGGCTAATTTTACTTCACGCCATTGCTGCTGGAAACTCACTTCTCCCGCCATGGGTTCCAGTTTGCGAAGCTGGTGCAGGTCATGAAGCCAATCCTCCCCTATTCTTCCGGAGATAAGTTGCGCAAGCCCTGGATTACTCACTGCTACGAACCGTCGCTGCGTTACACCATTTGTTACGTTGCAGAACTTCTCCGGCCATAATTCGGCAAAATCATACATCACAGTTTGCCTGAGCAATTCGGAATGCAGGCGGGCAACTCCATTTACATGATGACTGCCAACCGTTGCCAGATGAGCCATGCGCACGTAACGCCCGCCGCTTTCGTCAATAAGCGACATGCGCTCAAGCCTGGCATTATCGCCGGGAAACCTTGCACTGACTTCGTCGAGGAAGTGTGCGTTGATTTCATAAATAATTTCAAGATGACGAGGAAGAAGCTTTCCAAAAATACCTACCGACCATTTCTCCAATGCCTCAGGGAGCAAGGTGTGATTGGTGTAGGCGAACGTATTCCGGGTCACACTCCAGGCAGTTTTCCAGTCCATCTGATGCTCATCTACAAGCAGGCGCATTAACTCTGCTACGGCTATCGAAGGATGAGTATCGTTGAGCTGAATCGCCCATTTCTCATGAAATTTTTCAAGCGGCCGCTTTAACAAAAGGTGAAGGCGTATCATATCCTGCAGCGAGCAGGTTACAAAAAAGAACTGCTGCTGAAGACGAAGCGTCTTTCCCTCTGTAACTTCATCATTCGGATAAAGTACTTTGGTTATGTTTTCCGAGCGCATCTTATCCTCAACAGCGCGGTAATAATCGCCATGGTTAAAGGATGCGAAGTCAAAGGATTCAACCGCCTCAGCTTTCCAGAGACGGAGATGGTTGCAGGTTCCAACACGGTAGCCAAGTACAGGGGTGTCGTAAGCAACACCCTTCACCACTGTTCCGGGAATCCAGCGTACCCGGTAATGACCCTGGTCGTCCATCCGGGGCTCGGAGTAGCCACCGAACTTTACATCATAAGCAATTTCAGGCCTGACAATTTCCCAGGGATTGCCAAAACGCAGCCATTTATCAGTGATCTCAACCTGCCAGCCATCTTTAATCGCCTGGTCGAAAATACCGAATTCATACCGGATTCCATAACCGATTGCCGGAACTTCGAGTGAAGCGAGCGAATCAAGGTAACAGGATGCCAGGCGGCCCAAACCACCATTACCAAGGCCAGGTTCTTCCTCCTGTTCAGCCAGGTTGTCGAGATTGAGACCCAATTCCGACATAGCCTGCCTGGTTGGCTCAACAATGCCGAGGTTCAGAAGATTGTTCAGCAGGTGCGGACCCGGCAGGTACTCGGCCGAAAGATAAGCCACCATTCGTGTGTCCTGCCTGGCATATTCCTGCATGGTTTGAACGCCTTGCTTAAATACCCTGTCACGAACGGTTAAAGCCAGCGCTGTATATGCATCGTTACGCGTAGCCGCCATGGGTATACGGCCTAAGCCACAAAACAGATTGTCGAGAAATGACTGTTTAAGGTCTGTGACTGTTAAACCAGTGCGGACACCGGTTGCAGGTACTAGTCCGTCTGATTTGAAATTATCCGGATTTTTTGTCTTTGCCATGGTGAGATAGCTTAAAAGGTTTTTTAAATCAGTTTAAAATGAACAGATTCACTTACTCGAATCGTTCCGGCTGCCCTGTGGCTGCAAGTACTGCACTCCAAACGAAACCGTTAATATCTATGGATTTTTTCCGGCTGGTGATCAATTCGATGGGAACATGAATAAACTCATTGTGAAGATAACCTATCACTAATCCGGTTTTGCCTGCCATTGCTGCATGAACGGCATGGCGTGCGAAGAGATCGCAGAGGATTGAGTCCTCGGCATTGGCAGGACTGCTTCTTACCAGGTAGCTTGGATCGATGTAGCGCATCACAACCGGAATCTTCTCAGTTTTGAAATATGCCTCGATTTTTTCGCGCATGAACAAACCGATATCCTGAATTTTAATATTCCCGGAAGCGTCGCGTTCCTTTCCGCTTTGATCCAGTAAATCCTGCCCGGCACCTTCGGCAACCACTACAAGTGCATGTGTACGGTTCTGCACCCGCTCCTTCAGTGCCGCAAGAAAACCATTCGGCCCATCAAGTTTAAACGGCACTTCGGGAATCAGTGTAAAATTCACATCCTGGCTGGCTACGGTGGCTCCTGCGGCTATAAACCCTGCATGGCGACCCATCAGCTTCACAAGCGCAACACAGTTCTCTACGCTCTTTGCTTCAATGTGTGCACGATCGAGGACTTTAGCTGCTTCTTCAACAGCTGTAAGATAACCGAAAGTCCGTGTCACGAAGGCCACATCATTGTCAATCGTTTTGGGAACACCAACTATTGCAAGCGGATAACCACGTTTCTTCGCTTCCTGGAATAATGCGTTACCTCCGCGCTGTGTTCCGTCGCCTCCAACCGTAAAAAGAATGTTTACACCCAGCCGGATAAGGTTATCAACGGCAATGCCAATATCCACCGGTCCACGCGAAGTACCCAGAATAGTTCCTCCTTCCTGGTGAATATCGTCTACATGTTTTGGGGTCAACACAATTGGCTCCTTTCCAAGCACCGGATCCAACCCGACATACCCTCCACGAAACCCCAGCACTTCTTTTACACCATAGGCAAAATGCAGTTCGAGGAAAAGTGACCGGATAACATCATTTAAGCCGGGACAAAGACCGCCGCAGGTAACAATACCGGCACGGGTTTGCTTAGGATCAAAGAAAAGTTTCTTACGGGGACCAGCGAGTTCGAACAGCTGTCCTTCGGACAGAGGTTTGTTGAGGTCTCTGACAATATGCTCAGGCACACGGAGGTCTTCGTTTATATAGCGTCCGATTGGTGAGGGAAATATAGCTTCACCAAGTGAAGTGATATTCGATTTCGACATTTTTTTAGAGTTTTAATGCTTATAGGGTATTCTAAACAAAGATAACTATTTAATATCCAATTTAATTAGTTATTTCAATTCAGAAATGTTTAGAATGTAATCTGATTTAAAGATGTACTTGCATACTACTCCAGTTATTACGTAAGTTTGTATTACATATCTGATTGCATCTTCATAACTATAATCCTATACGTATAGCCCCATTTAACCCAAAGAAGGTTATGAAACAAAATCTCCTCACTCTGTTATTTATTTCAGTTGCTATGCAACTCATGGCCCAGTCACCTGTGATTACCAATAAGCGATTCTCCTTCGGAAGTTATGGCCGTGCAGGGATAGCTTATGGTGCCGGAATTGAAGGTCATTTCCCCCGATCGCTCAATTTAAACGGAATGGGTTCGATTGGTGGACGTTTTGAAGAAAATGACTACTTTGAACTGGCTGCTGCCATGCATTTTGCCCCGGCAAAATCAGGGAATGACACCACCGAAATAAATGTGCAGGCGCGTTTTGCTTTTTACACCACGCAGGGCCAGATTATCGGAAATGTGACCAGTAAATCTCTGGGAGGAATTACTTCAGCCTTGCCGGAACTATTTGCCGAAGCCAATCATATCAATGGCAGCGACTGGAGTATATGGGTGGGAGCGAGGTTAATGAGAGGAGATGATATTCATATTATAGATCATTTTTATTTTGATGACCATAGCGGACAGGGTTTTGGAGTGTCTATCTGAATATAGTAAACGGTACACCTACTTTAGGTTTACGCAACCGATCTGTTTCGATACTTGAGCATACAATACCTGTTCAGAACGGCTATTTTAAATTACTTGGTGAGTTTCACCGCCTGGCATCAGCTTTGTCAACTGATACCGTTTCGGCTTACAATTATCCTTCGGATATCGGATTTGTTGCCGGGGCCAAATATTTCAGGAATTTATCTACCGTATTGCCCGGATCATTTAATGCAACGAGTATACGCCTTGGCACCGGCATTGCCAATGGCGGCGATGGCGGCAGCAGCAAAACATTCCTTACCTACGGAGGCCCGAACCTGGAAACCAATAGTTTCCGGAAAGCGTATTCGCTTGCTGTTACTGAAACATTTTTATGGAATATAAACAAAGCGTATTCGCTGAATGCATATGGCATTTTTACAAAAAGCCAGGGTGCCAGCGACAGCTTGAACAAAACACCTGATTACCTGGGCAAACAATCGCTATTTAACAGGAAAACAGATTTTTCGATCGGTGCCCGGGGCACCTGGTACCTGACAAACTGGTTGCATCTGCTTCATGAATTAGACTTTGCCTGGCGTAAGGACGGAACACAGGAGTTTGCGCAAATGACCAAATTCACTATTGCCCCTGCTATTGCTCCTGCTGCCCGGCGTGATGTATGGACAAGGCCTCATTTCAGGCTGGTATATAGCCTGGCACATTACAATAAATTTGCTGCCGATAATCTTTACTCGCCTTACCTGGCCCAGAGCGGCAGCCGGAGCTGGGGACATTACCTTGGGGTTAAAGCGGAATGGTGGATCTGGTAACATCCACCTTTAAGGGATATTCGTGAAATCCTTTGCGGAAGAGTAGTGATTAATAAGTATTTTACGTGATGTTGAAGCAGTATCTTCGAAGCAGACCTGATCCTGTTATTAGTTTTGTATATTTGTATAATGGATTGTGTCGTAAACACAATCCATTGGACGAATTACTCTATATTACTTAATTCAATGATCAACAAAACAGATTGTCAATTTTACGAGCAACAACCCTCAGAACAGGAGAATAGAA
>JAIFMH010000198.1 GCA_020048595.1 Bacteroidota bacterium
AATCTACAAATGTTCTTTTTGTGGATCTGCTATAATGCGACTCCTCCCAAACTGTATTTTATCATTTAAATTGCAAAATTTCTGAAGCTCCTGTCTGACACAACTTTCATTTTATTAATCAATTATTATAGCATTAGTAATTCTGTTTTTTTGGGCGACGATCGGATTGATAAGTTTCACCGGTACAACAATTTATATATCAGAATTTACTATTAAACACAAAAATGATGTATATTTACTCCTATAAAACTAAAAACCACTCACCTGCTTTTATTAACGGCATTAAAAAACACATCAAATTCAACCGTTTGATATGAAGAAAATCCGGTTTGAATATAAGTTTACAGCCATTTATCTAATCCTGGGACTGCTTTGGATTGTTTTCTCCGACAGGTTCCTGAATTCTATTATTGCTGACCAGGACTATCTGACTAAAATTCAAACCTATAAGGGATGGTTTTATGTAATTACCACTGCATTTTTATTTTTCTTCTATCTCAGAATGCACCTTGTTAAACTCCGCAATGCTGAAAAAAAAGCAGTTGAAAGTGATCGGCTGAAAACTGCATTTCTGCAAAATATTTCGCATGAATTCCGTACACCAATGAATGGCATTATAGGATTTGCAGGCTTATTAAAAGAGGACGAATTAACGCCTGAACAAAAAAAAGAATACATCGAAATTATAAATAACAGTTCAAACCGCTTGCTTAACCTTGTAAATCAGACACTTGATATCAGCCTCATTGAAACCGGAAGCAGCTTTGTGGTGAAACAACCGGTTTATTTAAACACACTTATGCTTGAAATCCATAAGAATTGGGCACCAATGATAAAAAAGGAGGTAAATTTCACCTTATCAACAGGTTTAAAGAATCCATCTTCCTGTATTTATACCGATGAATACAAGTTAAAGCAGGTACTGAACAACCTTATAAGTAATGCAGTCAAATTTACAGAGGCTGGTCATATCCGGATCGGTTATTCCTTGCAGAAAAATGTGCTGGAGTTTTTTATTGAAGATACAGGCCTGGGAATTCCTTCCGAGCATCACCTGGAAATCTTTAAACCTTTCCGCAAATCCGAACCTGAAAAAAGTCGGTTTTACGAAGGCGCCGGTGTTGGACTTGCGATCTGTAAAGGTAATATTGATTTGCTCAAGGGAAAAGTCTACCTTCAGTCAGCACCCGGTACCGGGTCAAAATTCCGTTTCACCATTCCCTATGAACCGGTATTGTCAGGCGAATCATTTTTTGAACCTGATGACAGCATACTTTCACTCGAAGGACTGAAAGTCCTGGTTGCTGAAGATGAAATGATGAACTTTTCATATATAGAAGAATTACTTGAAGGCACTGGAATAGAAATTCATCATGCCCTCAATGGAAAGTTAGCGGTAGACTTATGCCAAAACAACAATAATTATGACCTTGTGCTTATGGACATCAGGATGCCGGTTATGAATGGTTATGAAGCTACAAAACTGATTAAGGAATTAAGACCGGAGCTACCTGTAATTGCACAAACAGCTTATATAACCTGCGAAGAGAGGCACAAAGCCATCGAGGCCGGTTTTGATGCATTCCTCTCGAAACCTTTTCTGAAAGAAGAACTTCTGGAGGTTTTAGGTAAGCAATGCAGAAAACATCCGGATAAAAGAGACCACTAATGAGGTTTGGATTCCCACATTTTTTTCTAATCGGTCAATTTTGGATATTCCTCATTTTGGGAAATAATATATCTTTCGCCCAGGGTACGAATAAAGACCTGAGGGATGTTTACCATGAATGGAAAAATGACACTTTGCTTTTAAATGAGCCTAAACTTAATGTCGGGAAAACCTATTTTTCGCTATTACCGATAATAGGTTATGGGCCAGCCAATGGATTTGTAATCGGAGGGGCAGTTAGTTTTGCAAAACTTTTCGGAAATCCACCGACCAATCTTTCTTCTGGCATGCTTAATTTCCAGGTTACGTCTAAAAAACAACTGATTTTTAATGCCAGGTCTAAAGTATACCTGAATGAAAATAAATGGTTTCTGCAGGGAGACTGGCGTTTTCTCGTCTTTACCCAGCCAACCTATGGCCTGGGAATTGAATTTCTGGATATAAACCAGCTGTTGTTTCATATTAATAACCTGGAGGCAAACCCGGAACCATTTGGTGAGCCGATGAAGTTCAACCATATCCGCATTTATGAGGAAGCCGGCTACAGGCTTGGCAGTTCAAAATTCTTTGCCGGATTAGGAATCGCCTTGGATTATCACTTTGGAATAGTCGATAAATTGCTTGATACCGTAAGGAATAGCCCGGATTTCTATGTAACAAAGCACTACTTGTACTCCTACATCAATAATATTAACCCTGAACATTACAGTAACCAGGGTATTAAATTCACCTTGCTAACTGACACCAGGGACAATATAAGCAATTGTTACAAAGGATATTATGCTTCATTTTCAATCCTTCAGAATATTAAAACCGGAGAAAACTCACGCAATAACACTCAATTACTTTACGATGCCCGGTATTATTTAGGACTAAATGAGTTACGTCCACGGCATGTATTGGCTTTCTGGACCTGGGGATCTATCCTGCTTACCGGTAATCCACCTTATTTAGCGCTGCCTTCCATTGGCTGGGATACCTATAATCGTTCAGGCAGGGGATATATTCAAGGACGCTACCGGGGACTGAGCATCATCTACAATGAAGCCGAATACCGCTTCCCGATCTCCAGAAACGGATTATTCGGAGGAACACTTTTTGCAAATGCAACAACGGCAAGTAGTTATACCCAGGATTTGTTCGATCATACGGCATTAGGAATCGGGGCAGGATTAAGAATTCAACTTGATAAGCTTGCCCGTACCAATCTTACCATCGATTTCGGAATGGGCAACGACCACTCCTCCGGTATATACTTCAATTTACAGGAGACGTTCTAAACAGTCAGCTGTTCTTTTTAAACCCAGGGCTTTGTTTTGGGTGGTCATTCACTTATTAAAATGTTGCCTGCAGGCCTGCCATTGTTCAAAAAAAAGAGTAACAAAATAAATAAACAAACGTCTAAGTATTTTGACTCCCAATGTTGTATTAAGCAGGGCACTAACTCAATACTTGCCAATTTATGTATAAGAATTTATTAAGGCACAGCCTGAGAGCATTAAGCCGACATGTTTATTATCCATGAACTTAGCTATGATAATTACCATGAAAAGAAAGACCGGATATACCGGGTTATTCTGCATGGTAAAATCAGCGGGCAGGAACTGAAAGTCACCTCAACGGCCTCACCTATCGGGCCAACTATGAAAGCTGAGTTTCCGGAAGTTGAGAATTTCCTCAGAATGAATCGCTGGGGGGAAACAATTCTGAAGTATGAAGATAAATTTTTTACTGAAGAACAGTTTATGGAAGCCGACTCTGGTTTCTTCGATTTCTTTTCAATACCAATAATACAGGGAAATAAAAAAACCGCGCTGAATGCCCCCCATTCAGTTGCACTGTCAGCATCAGCAGCCCATAAGCTATTTGGTTCCGAAAACCCTATGGACAAAATGCTGAAAATTGGCACCGATTCAGTCCGCTACCGGGTAACAGCTATATTTGAAGACATTCCGGAAGCAACTCATTTTGAGGCTAATATGATAGGATCGTTTATGACTAATCCAAGGGCTAACGACAATGAATGGTTATCCAACAGTTTCAGTACCTATATTCTACTTAAGCCCAACGCTTTACCAGCTTCTGTGGATGCAAAATTCAATGGTTTGATAATTAAATATATAGGTCCGCTGATTACAAAATACCTTGGCCTTACCCTGTCAGATTTCCTGACTCAGGGAAACAAATACCGCCTCTACTTGCAACCACTCAGCGAAATACACCTCGATCCTTCAATTCAACAGGAAATGAAAGAGCCGGGGGACCCAAAATATCTTTGGATATTTGGCAGCATCGCTATCCTTATTATCCTGATAGCGGCCATAAATTTTATGAATCTCTCCACTGCTCAGGCTTCGAAACGGGCGAAGGAAATTGGCATTAAAAAAGCAGTAGGCTCTTCGCGGGGTATACTTATTTCACAATTTATTACCGAAACCATAATACTCTCCATTATTTCATCGGTAATAGCGATTATGATAACCGAAATTACGCTTCCGTTTTTCAACATACTACTCGACATTAAGTTAGCGATAGGTTACTTCAGCAATTGGTATACAATTCCGGCCCTGCTGACACTTTCACTGCTTATAGGAATTCTGGCGGGCAGTTATCCTGCTTTCTACCTGTCATCCTTTAATCCTATCATTGTTTTAAAAGGAAAATTAAGATCAGGCCGGAAAAGTATAAACCTTCGCAGCGGCCTGGTTATACTGCAATTTACTATTTCTATCGTACTTATTGCAGGCACACTGATCATGTTCAGGCAAATCAGCTATATGCAAAACACCGACCTCGGGTTCAACAAGGAACATGTTCTGGTAATTCAACGAGCCGATGCTATTGGAAATCACGTGAATGAATTCAAAACCGCTTTGCAGAAAATTCCCGGTGTACTCTTTGTTTCAGCCTCTACAGCAGTGCCAGGTCATAGCAACAATAACAACGGTTATATGATAAAAGGAAGACCAGAGGAGACCTTTCTGCTGCAAACCAACTGGGTTGATGAGGATTATCTTGAAACTTACGGACATAAACTGGAATCAGGACGGTTCTTTGATAAAACCATTATTTCAGACAAAGATGCCTGCATCATTAACCAGGAAGCAATAAAAGACTTTACCCTGACCAATCCTTTTGAAACTAAAATAATCAGGAGTAACGGCGGAAATGAAGAAAACTCGGTTTTACCGGTTATTGGCGTTGTGCGCGATTTTCATTTCGAATCGTTGCGGAGTGCAATCACCCCTCATGTAATGATGTTTAAAACAGAGGATAATCAATGGGGATACTTCAGCATCAGGCTTTCGCCGAATGCCGGCCCATCTACCCTTAAAGAAATTGAAAAAACATGGGAAAGCTTTACAGCCAGCGATCCAATGCAATATTTCTTTATGGATAAGGATGTTGAGCAAATGTACCAGGCTGAAAGGCAGAATGCACAACTGGCAATAG
>JAIFMH010000235.1 GCA_020048595.1 Bacteroidota bacterium
AACTTCCGAAGAATACACGCTGACAGACGAATCTGCTGCTCTTGTTGAAAAAAACACAGCCCTTGCTGATGCCGTTTTAGCCGATAGTTGTATTAACACTTTTCCTGTGGAGCCTTTGTCGGCAGCCGAAATTGATGCACTCAACGGCATGCGCGAAGAAGAACTTCTTGCAAAAGATGTATATGTAATGTTATACTCTATTCACAATGCTCCGGTTTTCAATAATATATCGAAAAGTGAAACACAACATACATTGGCTGTTGGAACGCTGCTGAAAAAATATGGGCTTGCCGATCCTGCCGAAAGTCATGTTGCCGGTGTATTTGTTAATGCTGATCTGCAGAAATTATACACCAGCCTGGTTGCCCAGGGAAGCACATCTCTTATTTCGGCTCTTACTGTTGGCGCAACCATCGAAGATCTCGATATTTTTGATCTGCACAATCACATAACTACCGATATTGATAACCAGGATATTCTGTATGTTTTTGGAAACCTCGAAAGAGGATCACGCAATCATATGCGCGCATTTAACAGGCAATTAAAGGCAAAAGGGGTAACATATACTCCACAGTTTATCAGTCAGGAATATTTCGATCAGATAATTTCTGCCACTAATGAAACCGGCACCGGTGTTTGCCCTCAATAAGATTTCAAGCCAGGGTACATTTAATGCGACATTTTAATCGTACCCTGGTTTTGTAATTCTTTCAGCAGATCGAAACGGTACAATCGTACTTTGTAGAACCAGCCGGAAACATTAAATTCAAAGCCTAATAAGTGATAGCTTTCAATAAAAAAAATAAACTAGTCAATTCTAAAATTTAACTTCAAATACTCAAAAACGATGAAAACGCAACTATTGAATCAAAAATCAAACATAATCACAATCATATCGAAGAGTATAATTTCGCTCTTATTCATGGTGGTAGTCCTAAGCCATGGATGCTCAAAAGATGAACCTGTTGTAGCTACTGACCTTATTTCTCAAATTAATGCTTTGCCCGCCGAAGCGTTGAATGCAGATGAATCAAATTTCCTGCTTTTAATGCGCGAAGAAGAAAAGCTGGCCAAAGATGTTTATGTAACGTTGTATGCAAAATGGAATGTAAATGTTTTTCTGAATATCTCTTCAAGTGAACAAGACCATACTGATGCAGTTCTTGTATTAATAAACAAGTATTCGCTGGTTGATCCTGTTACAACAACTGAGGTAGGTGTTTTTACCGATGATCACTTGCAGGAGCTTTATGACCAATTGGTTGCAACTGGAAGCACAAGTGTGCTTGATGCCTACAAAGTTGGCGCAACTATCGAAGATCTGGATATCTTTGACCTGAAAGAAGCCATCTCGAAAACAGATAATCAGGACCTCAACCTGGTGTGGGAAAATCTATCGATGGGAAGCAGAAATCATATGCGCTCATTTTATGGTCAGATTGTTGGTTTGGGAAGTACATATTCAGCACAGTTTATTTCCCAGGAGGAACTAACCGCAATCATCAGCACCCCAAGGGAAAACAATAACCAATAGCCAGGATACAGCATTGTTGCACAATTAAGGCGGCAAAACTTATTCAGTGTTTTTTAAGTTCATCAGTTCCTTATCAGCCTGGTTTTACCTGAAAGAGCAGCGGTACATACCTGTTGTTGTATATCAGTTCATTGGTTGGTTAATCTTTAATAAAAAAAATAGCTTTTCGGCCCTTTATGTATAATCCTTGTAAGCAACCTAACGGTTAAAGACATACTGAAAATCATGAAATTACACCTATTATTATCGAGTGAAATTGCTCAGACTAAACCGGATACTTGCAAAATAGTCCGGGATTTTGGATATGAGCAAGTGATTTTCAGCGACGAATATATGGAAGTTGGAATTAATTGTGTTATTGAAGATACAGAGGAAAATATAGTAAACTGGCTCAAACCTTTCGGTGAATTTGTTAAGGGAAGTGGATCGCCACAATTAGAACAATTTCGAATAGTACACATACAATAAAAAAGATTTTTAGCAATTAATAAATCATGGAAAAATTAAGATACGAACGACCGATAATAAAGAAAATGAGCACCGGGCTTATGAATAAATTCGGTACCCGCACCGAAAATGTTCCGGTAACCCACATCGAAAGTGTACCGGTAAAAACCCTGATAAATGAATATGGATCACCGTTGTTTGTGCTTTCTGAAAAACAAATCCGCCGAAATTATCAGTTTGCCGGATTTTTCACCAGGAAGGATCGTGGGCCGAAGTTGTATCAGGTTTTGAATATGAGAAAGCCCTCAATAATGGCGTTCCCGGCAACAAAATCATTTTCAATGGTCCCGATAAAACAGACGAGCAACTTATTGCCGCTGCCCGAAACAATTCATTGATCCATATCGATCATTTCGACGAACTCTATTCGCTTATCAAGCTCAGCGAAGAAAACAACCTGAAACCCCGCGTGGCCATACGTGTAAATATGGATACAGGCATTTATCCAAAATGGGATAGGTTCGGGTTTAATTTCGAAAACGGTCAGGCCTGGACTGCCATTACACGGATCATCAATTCCGAAAACCTGGATCTGGTTGGGCTGCATTGTCATATCGGTACTTTTATGCTTTCGCCATCGGCATATGCTGTTGCTGCAACTAAATTATGCGAGTTAACATGGAGTGTAAAGGAGAAGTTTAACAAAGTGCTTCAGTACATCGATCTGGGCGGAGGTTTTCCTTCAACAAATACTCTGAAAGGGGCTTACCTGCCAGGTTCGGATACAGTTCCTTCCATCGATCAGTTCGCTGATGCCATTACAGATGTAATTCTGGGATACGGCTTCAAGCAGGAGGATTTACCTTTACTGATACTCGAATCGGGTCGTGTGCTTATTGATGATGCAGGTTTTTTACTTGGAACAGTTCTGGCCAACAAAAGGCTTTCGGATGGACGAAGGGCTACAATTCTCGATTTTGGTGTCAATACACTTTTTACGGCATTCTGGTATGATCATCAGATAAGTACAACGCAATCCTACGGACAGCATACCGAAGAAATGGTACTGTATGGCCCGCTCTGTATGAACATTGATGTTGTTCGCGAAAGCATTACCATGCCTTTGCTCGAAAAGGGCAATCATGTGGTTGTGCACATAGTTGGAGCATACAATATGACGCAGTGGATGCAGTTTATAACCTTACGTCCTAATATTGTGTTGATTGACAATGATAATAATACACATGTGATCAGGAAGGCTGAAACATTGGAAAATATTCAGTTGAATGAACTGATTCCGGAGTATTTAAGGTGATTCCGGTAAAATGGTATTATTTTTGGTCTCAATCTTATCGCTTTGAGCAATAGGATAACAACAATTGTAAAAGAGGAATATTGCCATTATAAAATGAGGAATTAATATAATTCACATGGAAATCGACAAGAAAATACTGGCAGTTACATTGAGCTGTCACAAGAATTTTGATTGTTTGAACAACAATCAACAGGGTTGTTGTAAAGTTGAAAGTTGCATTAATCAAAAAGTTTATTTTGTTGAAAATGATACCAGGTCATTGTGCAATTATAAGATGTCGTTTGGTGATTCATTCATTTGTACTTGTCCGACCAGGAAAGAAATTTTCAAACTATATAAACAATGAAATGCAAGAATCGATGTCGGATTTTATGATGGAGAAAAAAGGAAGTAAGAAAAAACAGAAAATCAGAAACTAAAACACCCCAATCTTAAAAACAGCAGGAATTTGAATTCCGATCATTATTGCTCTACACTATCCATTCTGCATTAAATCATTAACCTTTGCCCATAACTCTCCTGATATGCCTACCCGCCACTATATTGATACTTTTCGCAACACTATTCTGCCTGCCACGCTGAACAGCTACTCTGCCATATTCTTTTTCAACAATAAGATTCTGGCATCAGTAATTCTAATGGTGACGTTTTTTAACTTCTTCGCCGGGTTAAGCGGATTAATTGCGGTATTGGTGACTGTATTGCTTGCAAACTCGATGGGGCTGGATAAAATTCAGCTCAAAAACGGGATTTTCAGTTTTAATGCATTACTTACAGGCATGGGAATGGGGACATTCTTTGATCCTGGTTATGTGTTTTTTAGTTTATTGCTGCTGGCAGCATTACTAACTCTGATTCTTTCAGTTACATTAGGCGGTTGGTTAGGGAAAAACGGTTTGCCTTTTCTCAGTATTCCATTTGTTCTCACATTCTGGTTTATAGTACTGCCTTCCTCGCAATTTGAGAATCTGGGTTTAACCCAGCGCAACATTTACTGGATTAACGAAATGTATGCAATTGGCGGAAATTCAATGCTTTCCTTCTTTCAAACCATTGATGCTTTGCCTATCAATAAAATGCTTGATATTTACCTCCGTTCGATGAGTTCGATCTTCTTCCAGAATAACCTTATTGCGGGAATCTTAATTTCCATTGTTGTCCTGATCAGTTCGCGGATTGCATTTTCATTAACCGTGCTTGGTTTTCTTTCGGCATACCTGTTTGCACAATTCTCGGGGTCCGAAGCTGCGAGTATTACCTATTACAATATAGGAGCCAACTATATTATGGTTGCCATTGCTATTGGCGGTTTCTTTATAATTCCATCCGGGTATTCCTATTTATGGGCTGTGCTGCTGGTGCCTCTTACATCGCTTGTGTTGTTATTTATGAGTAAGTTGCTGGGATTTATTCAATTGCCCGTGTTTTCACTTCCTTTCTCGTTTGTGGTAATCCTGTTTGTTTATTTCCTCAAACTGAGGGTAAATCCTGCAAAATTAAAATTGACTCCGATTCAATATTATTCACCTGAAATAAACCTTTATACCTTTAATAACAACCAGGATCGGCTTGCGCAATTTCTTTATTTCCCATTATACCTGCCTTTCTGGGGTGAGTGGAGTGTAACCCAGGCATACAATGGTGAATATACGCATAAAGGGGACTGGGGCAAAGCCCTGGATTTTATGATCCATGACGAAAAAATGAAAACGTATAGCTCAAACGGGCTGCTTTGCGAGAATTACTATTGTTATAATAAACCGGTTCTGGCCCCTGCTGATGGTATTGTTGAAGAAGTTATTGATACTATTGATGACAACGAGATCGGGAAAGTGAACACTTCGAATAATTGGGGCAATTCAATCATTATAAGGCATTTGCCTGGTCTGTACACTCAGATATCGCACCTGAAAAGAGGATCATTTAAAGTTTCGAAAGGCGACTTTGTAAAACGTGGGGATTTGGTGGCAGCATGTGGAAACTCAGGTCGTTCGCCTGAGCCGCACCTGCATTTCCAGGTTCAGACAACTCCTCTCCTTGGTGCTAAAACAATTTTTTATCCTTTTGCTTACTACCATCAGAATGGGAAAACCGAGAGTGAGCTTCGGCAGTTCTCTGTACCTGCAGAAGGAGTTAAAGTTTCAGGTATTACCGGTAATCCTTTGCTAAAAGCAGTATTCGATATTATGCCCGATACAAGCCTTACATATAGGTTTGTTAACGGCAAAGGTGTCGAAATCATTGAAAAATGGGAAGCATATACGGATGCATATAACAATAAATACCTGTATTGTAAATCCACCGAATCGGTTGCCTATTATGTAAACGATGGTTCAATGTTCTATTTTACTGCTTTTTACGGTGATAAGAAATCCCTGCTTTACTACTTTTACCTTTCGGCCTATAAAGTGTTTTTAGTAAATCCTGATGCAGTTGCAGTTAAGGATGCTATGCCGCTTAATACCATCAGGAATAAAAGAATACGCATATGGCTGCACGATTTTATTGCGCCTTTCTACACATACATCAGGGCTGATTATTCAATTAAGTTAGCATCAGCAGATACTGTTTTCGACTCCGGAATGATTACCCTCGCAACACAAATAGAAGTAACCATATGGGGTAAAAGCCACAGTGAAAGCAGCAGCACAATAACAATCCGGGAAAATTGCATCAAAGAGTTTAGTTTTGAATCCAACAACACCAAAATAAAAGCTACATGTATAAATTAATTCTTACCGTTATGCTTTTATTTCCGGTGATGCTGAAAGCGCAGGATACATTAACGCAGGCTACGGCTGACAGCATAACGTATCAATGTTATCTCACCGGTGATTGGGAAAAGCTGATTGAAACAGGGAAACTGGCCCTGGAACAAAATATTGATTTCAAACGACTCAGGCAGCGGATGGGATTTGCATATTTTAATAAGGCAGATTATTATGCATCACAGAAACAGTACGAAAAAGCCCTTGCCTTTGATGAATATGACCCCGACACCCGCGAGTATCTGTATTATTGCGGATTAAATACAGGCAACATTGCCAATGCACGTGTTCATGCTAAAAAGCTTTCAGCAGAAACTAAAAACAGGCTCGGAATTAACGCGTTTAATCCGGTTGCTTCCATTGATCTGGAATATAATTACAAAAGCAATAACATTGATACCCGTTCGAACCCAGCTTATTATAGGGCCGGAATTTATACACAAACGGGTTACCGGCTGTCAATCTATCAATCGGCCTCTAATTATAAACAAACAGTGGATTCAACCCTGATAAAACAGCCCGACTATTTTGCATTGCTAAACTGGTCAGTAAGCCCGCATACATCCCTGTTGTTAGCGTATCATCATCTTAATACAAGCCTCGATGGGTATAAATACCCTGGCAATCTTGTATTTGCTTCATTATCAACCCGGCTAAACCGGTTTACATTAGGTGTTAACGGATCATTTTTCAGGTACGATATTGGCGATTTTAAACAAATCGGATTATTTGCCGGTGTAACATTGCCCGGAAAATCTAATTTTTATTTTAATTCATACCTTAGTGGATTGATTGAAGAAACGAATAGCCGGATGATATTTTCACAGTATATGGGTGCACGCATTTATAAATCGGTATGGGCCGAAGGAAATGTAACTCTGGGCAATATCCAGAACTATACCGATCACAATGCGCTTTACATTTACAATTCAATTGACCCGACTTTGTTCCGGATGGGATTATCACTTTACTGGAATATAAACAAAAATGTAACTTTATACGGCAATTACCTGTACGATACCAAACAGGTAGAGCAAACCACCAATCAATACATTCAGCAATCATTTTTAGGAGGATTAATATGGAAACTTTAAAAAGAATCGCGCTTACCATAACCATAACTGTAATGTCCGGTTACCTCATGGCACAAAATAATGCAACAACACAGGCCGCATTTGTTAAAAGCTTCGAATCGGAGAAATCAGGCAATTATGTAGCAGCTATAAATACGATGAAGACGATTTATAAAGCGGATAGCTATATTGTAAATATCCGGCTTGGATGGCTCTATTACCTGGCAAAGCAATACTCTGAATCAATAAAATATTACGAAAAATCTATTTTGCTGAAACCCTATGCCATCGAAGCCCGTTTTGGTTGTGTGAAACCACTTAGTGCTATCGAAAGCTGGGACAAAGTAAAGGCAAACTACCTCGAAATACTCAAAATCGATCCACAGAACACAATTGCTAATTATTGGCTGGGTGTTATCTACTACAACAGGAAGGACTTTGTTAATGCGACAAAACTCTTCGAAAAAGTAGTCAATCTTTACCCTTTAGACTATGACTCGGTGATTATGCTGGCATGGTCGAAACTAAGCACTGGTAAATCAGCTGATGCAAAAGTATTGTTTAATCATGCACTTATTCTCAGGCCTAATGATAGCTCTGCACTCAGCGGCCTGAAAATGATAAAGTAAACCTTTTGCTTTTTTTTTACCTGGTTTGCTGGTAGTTTTTTAAAACAGAATAGTAAAAGAGCAGTACTTGCAGATATCTCTGAATCAGAAAATTATCAGGTAGGAAATTTTTAGCATAATATCGTTTCGGGGTTGCGTGTTCCAAAGATCTTTGGAATACTGACCGAATGTATTTTCTCCGTCTTCCTCAATACTGGTGCGGCCCTGTGACCAAACCAGGTAAAGCGATGAGCCGGTTTTGTACTCCCAACGCAAAACCATATTCGACCGGAACTGCAGGAAATGGAAATCGGGTTTATAAAATCCGTAATCAGTGGTTCCATTGTTATCTTCATCAATCAGGTATGCATTCCATAGCTCATTATATGATATTTCATCGTCGCTGTACTGCTGATACCTGTTTGTGAAATCATCAGCTTTTGGATCAGTAATACGTTTGTAGTCAACATATTGGCCTGCAAAAATATAAGGTTGGGCATAATATTGAAGCGAAAGCTCCGGTGTAAAACTCACATTCACCCGCATCGAAAGTTCATATACCTTCCTGTCGAGACTTGCCATAATATACCGGGGATCATCGTTGTGAGTTACATCGTCAACAAACTGTATCTGGTTGAATCCATAGGTAAACAGCGGAATAAGAGAGAAGTACAATGTGTTGGTTGGTTTATAGGTTATTTCCAACGAATACTTATGACTGTTGCTATAGTTTTGCTGTCCGTAATAATGAGAAGTGCTGGCTCTGAACATTATTTTCTTCCGGCTGTCAGTTTCGGCAAACAAATTAAAACTTAATATCGGAGGCAGTAGCAGGGCAGGTCCACCCCAAAGTTCGCCCCGCGAAAGTGCTGTACCTGCATAGTTAATGCCAGCTCCGGCGGTATAATAATTTTTAAACTGACCGTTTGCATTAAAATCAAGTCCTTTATTCGTATTCTCGCCACCAAAATCCCATGTAATATATTCAGTAAAGTTAGCTGAAGCCCACCTGAAAATGCCAAATGGCTTGAATTTCCGATAGCGCAGCCAGAATAACTCCTGTATTTCATCGGCTTGTTTAAGATATCCTACATCATTAAAATCGAGTCCGGGTGACCGAAAAGTTATATAATTGAGAAACTGCCAGTTACCGGTTCCGGCTTTCCCGAATTCAACAGTTCCTCCGTAGCCGTTTAACCGGGTAAGTGTTGGATCGTAAGTGGTATAATAATTATCCGGACGTTGATAGTACCTTACCGGCGAAAGCTGAAGGTTTTTGATAGCTTGTTCGCTGCCGTAAATTGTCGAAAAAACGGCCCGTCCTGATAAATAATAGGTTTTGTTTTTCCAGAAATGTATTGCATTTAATCCTCCCGAATAAGCAGTCTTCGGAAGAAATTCCAGCTGGGACTCCCGGATAGATCTATTGGTAGCTGTAAAAATACCCCCGATTGTTGTAGTGCCTTTATTGAAATCCTGCGATACCCGTGCAATAAGATAATTTGTTAGTGGTTCAATGCCTTCTTTGCGCCGCACTCCTGCCGAATCGATGGTTGCAAATTCGTTTTGGGTCACCGATTCAATAATCCCGATTGAAAAACCTTTCCTTGTTTTTCCTGATAATTTAAAAGACCCGAGGATGGTGGTCTGTTCGGGAGCGTTCACGTAAATTCCCGAATCCGGATAAAGCGTTAGATGTGGTGCCCTGCCGATACGGCGCGAATAAAACAGCATATTCATATTGTTATCGCTGTCAGCGCCTGTAAGTTTAAAATTGAAGATGTTTTTCCCTTCAACAAAAAACGGCCTCTTCTCAGGAAAAAAAGTTTCGAATGCGGTTAGGTTTACAACGGAGGGATCGGCCTCCACTTGTCCAAAATCAGGATTTATGGTGAAATTCAGCGTGAGATCGTTTGTAACAGCTACTTTGCCATCGAGGCCTGCAGTTGCGGTATAACTCTGTCCGGTTTTAAATGGATTTCCTTCTTCCTTCTTATCGTAAGTAGCCTTGGCATACGTATAGGGCAATAACTCTATTTCACGCCTGGGTTTTATACCATCGAGGCCGCGTAACTCACCATAAAGACTAACAAGTCCGGGCGCAGTGCGTGGTACAGGCTGCCAAAGCGAAAGTTCCTGCTTGCGGTATAAATAGCGGAAGATATTTATTCCCCATGTGTGCTTGTCAAGCCTGGCAAAGCGCAGTTGCGACAAGGGTATGCGCATTTCGGCAGTCCATCCTGATTCATCAATGCTTGTTGCTGCATAATAGGTGGCATCCCAGTTTGCGTCATTTCCATTATCGTTCACAAACATAAAATCAAATTGCACTCCTGCCGAGGTAATACCGAAATTAAATGCTGTCTGTTTATCGGAATAACTGTCAATTGAAAATGCCAGCCAATCGCCGTCATCTTTATCGCGGCGTGATAGCCGTCTTACAATATCCCCCGGAACTGAATCGAAAGCATGTATTACAATGTAAAGGTTGTTGTCGTCGAATACGATTTTGAATTCGGTATTTTGCGATGGATCTGCACCATCATTCGGATCACGCTGCGTAAAATCACCCGACCATTCAACAGCATCCCAGGCTGGTTCATCATATTTGCCATCAATTACCGGTGGTTTATTGGTTAGCCGTTGTGTGTGAAAAACCTTGGTTTGAGCGTAGTTGTCTTGTAAAATGCAGAGCGTAAACCCTATAGAAATAAATAATTGTATAATTTTCATAATATGAAAGTTGACGGATCCAATGCCTTCGGCAAAAGATAAACAGCGAAATGTGGTTTGGTTTTATACTTTATCCAAAAATATAAAAAAGGTGATACATATTAACGATTTTATTTTTTCAGTATTTTCAGAGCAGTGCTTAAACGCTTATCGCTGCTATGTTTTAATTTGAAATAATTATTTGTTTCCATTTTCGGTTTCCTGTCGATTGGCTCATACTAATTCAATATACAACTTTTGTCCTGATATTACGGGCCTGAAACCTGGCAAAAATCACCCGGGACCTTCGTCCTGATTTTCCTGTTCCGGAATGTTATAAATAGATAGAGGCATAAACTGAATCAGTTGTTTCGGCATGCAACCAAAAATCATTAATTATCGGATGCATATTGCTTTAGCTCCTATAATTCGTTAACTTTGTATCTCTGGGTTCAACTTGTTTGCATATTGGTTTTTTATCTTAAAATGCTATGCGCCAGGTATTGAGAGTATTTGTGTTCAGTATTATTCTATTTGTGCTGATCTACATTGGATTAGTTATTCAAAATCTTGTTGCACGGCCCGAAATTGAGACAATTAGTTTTGAGAAACGCAGTGGTACTGCAGTGGTGATAACAGGTGCCGCTGCCCGGATAGTTCAGGAAGCAGCCTTGCTCGAAAACCTCCAAAATACAGGATGGCTCAGCAATATCTGTTTCATCTCAGGAACCAGTTCAGGTGCATTAAACACAGTTATGCTGAATGCTATCCTTGAAAACAAATTTTCATGGGACCGATATCATTCTATCCTGTTCAATCTCAATAATGCAGATATTTTTATCAGAAACGGCAGAACGCTTCCTGTTAATAATGAACCCTTCCGGAAACTCCTCACTGCTGTAGTTAATGACAGCCTGGGATACAAAAGTATCGGTGATTTGCCGTATAATAGCTCAATTTCAATTTCAGATGTTGATATAGTACCTCCGTTTTCGAAAACATACCGGTTGAGTAATTTAAGTATAAATACAGAAAGCAATCCCGGTTTTAACCTGGTGGAAGCGTTGCTGGCATCAACTGCAATTCCTATACTTTTTCCTTCAGCCCGCTTCCGGGAGTCATTTGGCTTGCCAAATTCTTCGTTTGTTGACGGAGGCTTTGCTGATGATCACATACCGTATCAGGCAGTTCTGCAATACGAAAAATACCGGGGATTTGGTGTGGATACACTAATAATTGTTAGTCGAAAGAGCGATTCAGGACGTGGGATAAGCAATGAAGTCAGGAATTTTGGAAATATCGATACCAGGGTTTTCTACAAATTAGGCCTTTGGATTGATAACCTGGCCCGAAACGGATTCCTGAAAAGTATGAGAGAGTTACAGCAAAACAACCCTGAACTTGCGGCTCACACCTACGTTTATATTCCTGATTTTGAAGAAGATTTTGCATTGCTCGACTTTACCGAATTGAAGAAACAATATACTGTAACTGTTGACTGGGCTAAAACAAACATGCCAATTCCCCTGAATCAATACCTGGCTGAAAATGATCAAACATTTAAAAACTCAGAATGAGGCTTGACTGCTATTTAATGCTGGAGTAAGTTACCTGGAATGAAAACGGTCATTAAAACCTGAGTGATTTCAGTGGTTGTTCAATTAATAGTACTAGGTAAAGAAGGACTTATCCGAAAATCGTTGTTCACGGATTTCCGGGCTCTAAAATAAAATTATTCGTATTTAGTCCTTAGCCTGTAGTGTTGCGCCACTTGTTGGTTTGGCCTTTGAGAAACGACAGAAGTAGACAGCGGTCGGTTTAAATTGTCGTAAGTACGTTCAATGCTGCTCAGCAATTCCCCTTCTTCGGTTTTTTCTTCCTGAAGAATAACATTTCCCGCAGAATCATATGCTGTATAGGTAATTTCTATTCCCGACGAAGTTTCATCCATTGATTCGGATATTCTGCCTTCGGAGTCGTATGTAAAGGTATTACGTTCCATCAGATGCTTGTCCTCATTGTAGCGGCGGCGCACTGAAGCTACTCCCTGTTCATCATAGCTATAAAGGATCTGGTAATTTTCCTCAGGGGTTTTAAATACCTCTTCGGTAATTTTACCATTCTCATCATAAATAATTTTCCGCTGAGTAATGATCTCTCCGGTTATATCGTATTCCGATTCCGAAATCACATGATCTTCTTCGTAAACATTTACCAGGTAATTGCCTGTTTCGCCTTCACTGTCAATGCTTCGCCTGCTTATAAGCCGGCCTTGCTGGTCATAAGTAAAAATCAGTTCATCAGCCGTTCCGTCGAGGTAATGGATATACTCTTTGGTAAGCTGGCCATCGGAATTGTACTCCATGCTTCGGTGTTCAGTAACTTCATCGTCACTTTCAAGCAGCAATTCATCAATTACTTTTCCTTCGCTATTGTATTTGTATACATACTTGTGCTCAACAGTACCATCGGGAAGGTAGGTAATAGCTAAAACCGGATGGCCATTTTCGTCAAATTCAGTGTATTGATGAAGGTATTCTTTTTCCCTGATTTCAGTTTCGTCCAATTCGGCAACATTATTTGCCCTGAATGACTTTACGTATTTCATAACCAGTAGTTTAGATTTTGATTGGTTGAAGCTGAGCTTTCTGCAAATATATTAAATAATTATTCCTGTTAAGTCCTTTATAATACAAAAAAGTAAGTCGGTCATTGATGTCTGATAATGAAGTACGAATGTATATTCCTCTTTTGTTTTCTTGAATAAACAGTATTTGAGATTTCCTGTTATAGCATTTTTTTCTACTTTTACCTTTTAAATTCATACTATGAAAACAACGATAATATTGAGCTCAATTGCTGCTATTATGGTGATAACGGGCTGCAAAAACAACAAACCTGTGCAGGAAAAAATTAATTACCCGGTAACTGAAAAAGTTACTCAAACCGATGATTATTTTGGCACCCCGGTTGCTGATCCTTACCGATGGCTCGAAAACGATACCTCCGCCGAAACTGAAGCCTGGGTTGTAGCTCAAAATAAAGTCACCAACGATTACCTGGCGAAAATTCCTTTTCGCGATCAGATCCATAAACGACTCGAGGCTTTATGGGATTTCCCTAAAATGGATGTTCCGTTCAGCAAAGGCGAATGGGTGTTTTTTGAAAAAAATGAAGGAAAGCAAAATCAATATGTAATTTATGTTCAGAAAGGCATTAACTGAGAGCCACGTGTTCTGATCGATCCCAATACACTTTCGGCGGATGGAACTGTTGCTATAGGTGATCTTAGTGTTTCGCATGATGGGAAATACATGGCCTATTCCATCAACAAAGCAGGAAGCGATTGGTCCGAATTCAACGTGTTGGATGTTGCAACAGGGAAAAATCTTCCCGATAAAATTGAATGGGTGAAATTTTCGGGTGCTTCGTGGCAGGGCGATGGTTTCTACTACAGCAGGTACGATGCGCCTGCAAAAAATAAGGAGCTTTCGAACCGTAATGAGTTTCATAAGGTTTATTACCACAAACTTGGTACAAACCAAAGCGCTGACAAGCTTATATTTGAGAATCGCAATTTCCCGCTGCGAAACTACTATGCCGGCACAACGGAGGACGAACATTATCTGATCCTGTCGGAAAGTGAAGGCACCAGCGGCAACTCGCTTTATTGCAAGGATCTTACGGCAGCAGGAAATAAATTTGTGAAAATTGCTGCCGGTTTCGAAAGTGAATATTATGTGGTCGATA
>JAIFMH010000116.1 GCA_020048595.1 Bacteroidota bacterium
CAAAGGAACCTCCTCAGCGCTTCGAGCCGCTTTGATAGTTCTTTTAGTGATTCGTTGGTAATCATAGGATTGGTTGAATTTAATATCGTTAATAATGAATTAGTTTAACTTTTCTGTGCTTGGTGCTTAATAGATGATGTGGTGTGTTTTGGATAAACAGCAAAGTTATTCAGATAAGCTACACTAAGTACAATGCACATAGCAAAATTTTTTATCTGAGATCATCAACTAAACCAGTTTCCTGATCTGACATTTTAATGTCGCGTAATTGTGCTGCAATAAGTCCCTGCTCAAAACCGCGTGAAGCTGCAAAAAAGGTTGCTTTCTGTCTGTTCTCAGGAGTATCGCCTCCCAATTGGCGGAGTTTTTTTAGTAATAATTTGTTTAGTAATAAAGTATACTCGTCAATTTGAAAAGTGGAAAGAGCCTGCTGAATCAACGTACCCGGAATGTTCCTGGCCCTGAGACCGGCAGCTATTTTTATCCTGCCCCAACCTTTAATTCTAAACTTTCCACCGGCATAATTCAGAGCGAACCGTTTCTCATCAATAAAACCTTCCGCAACCAGTTTGCTGATAATGGCATTTGTAAAGCTTCTGTCGATATTCCAGCTGATAAATTTCAGCCTCATTTCGCTGATGCAACGGTCCTGAATGGCACAATAATCTGCTGCTTTCCTGTAAGCCTGTCCGAAATCAAGAGCTGCGCCGTTACTATAACCGGACATGATTTTTAGTAAAAATCGATCAGTTCAATATCAAATATCAATACAGAGTTGGCGGGAATAAGCCCTGCGGCTTCTGAACCATATCCCAGTTCCGACGGAATAAGAAGTTTGATTTTTCCTCCTACTCCAATAAAAGGAACACCTTCCTGCCATCCGACTACCAGGCTGGTAAGAAATTGCGAATAAGGTTTACCCAATTTATAGGATGTGTCGAATAGGGTTCCATCAGTAAGAAATCCCTGGTAATTGACAGAAACAAAAGAGGTCTTTGTCGGATGTACCTCGCCACCAGGTTTCTCAATTACATAATATAGACCTGAAGCAGTTGACTGAGCACCGGTTATGCCTTTTTCAGCAATATAATCTTCAATTATTTTTTGATCGATAGGGCCATAATCAATAGCATCATCTTCCTGGCAGGATGCTGCTACGACGAGTAAAAAGGCAAAAGCAATGAATTTACGAAGCATAAGTTAAAAATATTTCAATGCAAAGTTACTGATTTGAAGCTTACAGTATCTCTTCCCGGATGTTTTTGCTGATTTTTAACATTCAGAATATGTATAACGTAAATCAAACTGATTTTGACTGGCGCAACTATGCAATATAATTCAAAAATCAACGGTTTTTCTAAATATTAGCTTTTCGGATGTTTTTCTGTTTCCGCAAAAGCAGGCATGTCTACTCAACTTTGAGCAAATCGACATTGAATAGTAAAACTGAGTTAGCGGGAATTTTAGGGTAGGCTTGTGGTCCATATCCTAACGCTGACGGGCAGAGAAGAGTAATTTTGCCACCTACACCTATTAATGGTATTCCTTCCTGCCAGGCAGTAATTAAATAACTAAGGGGGCTATTTAACGGCGAACCGGTAGCCGAAGCATCGAATAGAGTGCCATCAGTAAGATATCCCTGGTAATTAACAGTAATTACTGAAAGTAAAGTCGGATGTAATGTGCTACCTGGTTTCTGAATTATATAATACAAGCCTGAGGCAGTTGAATCAACATTAGTCAGTCCCTTTTCTTTTATATAATCCTGAATTATTTTTTTGTCGATAGGGCCATAATCAACAAATTCATCTTCTTTTTCTTTACATGACGATACTATAACGAGTAAAAGGGCAAAAGCAATCAATTTTCGTAGCATATTGTATTGGTATTGTTTGGGCGCAAAGTTACATCTTTGTTTGAAAAAGATTTTTATCAGGAATATTTTTGATAATTTTTAACATTCTGAATAGATAGAATATTTCTGAATTGTTCGGAAATTTGGAAAATATCCATATTCAGCAAGCACGGAATCCAATGTTTAATCGAATAATCTAAATATATAATCACCTTTTTTTTAAAATATTAATTTAATAAGCATTTGATATTCAGAATAATGATTCAGTAAAAATTCATATTGAAAAAAATAAATATTTGGTTGATTAAACCTTAGGCCAGAATGCGTGTTATTGTAAGGTTAGTAAAAGCATTTCAACCATAATAATCACTCGAAGAGTTAAATATACATAGTATGCAGGCAGAAGTTAATCAAATAGAAAATACCGGGAAAGTTAAAAATCACGCATGTGGTTGTGGTTCAGGAGGATGTGGCAGTCATTCAGATAGTCATGAACATACAGATTCAGAAATTGATCCGAGTCTCCCGGCTCGGTTCCAGCTGTTGCAGGAAGGCGACCGCGTGGTTGAATTTGGCTCCGGATTGGGAAACGACTGCATTTCGGCAGCAAGTGTTGTTGGTCCTAAAGGCAAAGTAATTGGTATCGACATATCGGAGCAAAATATAAATACCGCCCGCGGAATAGTTGATTCAATGAAAGTCAGCAACGTTGAATTCAGGCAGGGAAATGTTGAAGAAGTGCCATTGCCATCCGAATTTGCCAATGTGATCTATTCAAGCTGCGTTTTCAACCTGCAGGCCAATAAACAAAAGGTTGCGGATGAAATGTACAGGGTTTGTGATCATAACGGCTATGTGTGCGTTTCGGATTTTGTAATTATAAACGATATTCCGGATGACTTACGTGCAGAAGCTTCAAAATTTGCAGGTTGTATAGCCGGTGCCGAAAAAGCTGATGTTTTTATGAGTTATTTTCAAAAAACCGGTTTTACACAAGGCGGCATTGTTGAAGTAAATAAAGTGGAACTTCCGTTGGAGATACTGGAGAAATACCTGGATGCTGATATGATAAAGAAATACAATGATATCAACTCCGACGAAGGAATATTCAGCGTTGTGCTGGTTGTCGAAAAGCCCGAAACCTGCCAGGCCGAAACCTGCTGTCATAATGCAGATAAGCACAAGAATTAACAGGTGAGCCAGGACTCCTGGTACTGTTAAACGTTACTGTAAGGCGTAAAAGATATGTGAGATAAGCCTCACTGTTTCTTTTACGCTTTTTCATGTTTATGCAAGGTTAAGTCCGATACATATTTCCTTAAAAATTCAGATAGTAAGCCGGGCATTGCTGTTTCTGCTGTTGGCTGGTTTCGAAAGTACGGCAGCTAACGAAATCATTATCAATGCATCAGGTCATAACAGCATAAATGTAATCGAAAACACAACCTCCTGTTTAAGAGTTAGCAACACGATCAGCAGTTTAAACACACTTTTCACGAAAAGCGAGAATGGTGAATTTGTTGAATTAATATTGAATTCCTATTCAAAAACAAATACCGTCGGTGCTCCACAATTACCTGTACTCAGCAAATTGATCGAAATACCTGCAGGCTCAAATCCAGAGGTGAAAGTTATCAGTTATGATGTTAAGGAATACTCACTGGCTGATTTTGGAATAACGCAAAAGCTAATGCCTGTTCAGGCTCCGCAACCAAAGAGCAATAGCCAGGTTCATCCTTTCGAAATCAATAAAAAACTTTACGGAGCCAACAGCTTTTATGGCGAAGCATTAGCCCGTATTGATGTTGCAGGCTATCTGCGTGATGTGCAACTTGCCAATCTGATTCTTTCGCCAGTTGATTACAATCCGGTTACAAATACCATCCGGGTGTACAACAATCTGGTTGTTGAAATCCTTTTCACCGGCGCAAACAGATTAAAGTATGCAGAGATAAAAGCACAAACACAATCGCCTTATTACAAAAATGTTTTCAGTAATGTGCTTAATTATCAGCTGGTTGAAGCAATAACTGAAGCTGTAGCCAATGTTCCTGTAAAATATGTTATCGTTTCTGATCCAATGTTCCGCGAAACGTTACAGCCTTTTGTGGCGTGGAAAATAAAACGCGGATTTAATGTTATTGAAGCATACACCAATGATCCTGCAGTTGGTACAAGTTTAAGTTCTATCAAAGCTTACCTCCTGAATCTATATTCTTCTGCAACATCTGCTGATCCTGCTCCGACTTTTGTATTGTTTGTAGGTGATGTGGCCCAGATTCCGGCTTACAACTGCGGCGATCATGTGAGCGATTTGTATTATTGCGAATATACCGGTGATTACCTTCCCGAAGTATTTTATGGCAGGTTCTCCGCCAATACTATCGGGGAATTACTACCACAGATCAGCAAAACTCTTCAATACGAGCAATACCTGATGCCTGATCCATCCTATCTGAACGATATTGTAATGGCGGCTGGAGCTGATGCATCCCACCAGGCAAAATGGGGAAACGGACAAGTAAATTATGGAACCAACTATTACTTTAACGAAGCTCATAGCCTGTTGCCTCATATATACCTGCAGCCTGAACCTGCAGGAAGCAATTTTTCGAAAAGCATTCAGGCAACTATCAGCAATGGTGTTTCCTATGCCAATTACTCTGCACATGGAAACCCGGAAGGTTGGGCTGATCCTTCGTTCACTGTATCGGATATTGCTAATCTTAAAAATGCGGATAAATATGGATTGATGGTTGGAAACAGCTGCCAGACTAGCGCTTTTGACCAACATTCATTTGGTGAAGCACTTCTGAGAGCCGAAAATAAAGGTGCGATGGGTTACATTGGCGCATCCGGACTGAGCTATTGGGACGAAGATTATTGGTGGAGCGTAGGAAACGGATCAATTGTATCGGATCCAACTTATGAAACAACAGGTGCAGGAGCTTATGACCGGATTTTCCATGATCACGGCGAACCCCGTTCCGAATGGTATAGTACGATGGGACAGATGGTTTTTGCAGGAAACCTTGCCGTGCAGGAATCAAATTCAGGAATTAAAAGATATTATTGGGAAATCTATTGCCTGATGGGCGATCCATCCACCATGATTTATTTCGGGGTTCCGGCTCCTCTCACTGCTGATTATAATCCGCTAATACCTATAGGCACATCAACTTTTGAAGTCAGGACGGAGCCTTATGCTTCGGTTGCAATCAGTAAAAACAAAAAATTATTTGGAGTAGCCGAAGCGGATGAAAACGGCATGGCTGTTATTTCATTTCAACCTTTTACAGAGACTGTCTATTTAAATGTTGTAGTTACTAAACAAAACCGGCAACCGTATATCGACAGTGTAAGAATTGAATCTCCCAAGGAACCTTATCTTGTTCTAAAAAAAATCATGATAAAGGATATTGGCGGGAATGGCAATATGGTACCGGAGCCTGGTGAACCACTCACCATTCATGTCG
>JAIFMH010000132.1 GCA_020048595.1 Bacteroidota bacterium
GCCATGCTTATCATGAAATATGTGGGCAAAGAAGGTTCTTTAGGATTAATACAAGGTATTAGTGGAGGTTTGACGGCCATCCTTATATACCTGCTTGGGCGATTCGCCAAACCAAATCACCGGATTTTGATTTTCGGATTTGGAATCACGCTTTTCCTTATCGGTACCATAGTCAATGGAATTGAACTCTCCATGTTTGGAGTAATGGTATTCGTGTTATGCAAAGTGTTTTTCCAGCCGCTGCACGACCTGGCATATTATCCGATTATGATGAAAGTGATCGACGTTGTATCCAAACGCGAAAACAGGAACAGCTACGCGTATATCCTCAACCATGAGTTTGGCTTGTATGCCGGAAGGGTTGCAGGATTAGGATTATTCATCTTCCTGGCATTCTATGTTTCCGAAACTTTTGCACTCCGCTACTCGCTTATCATCGTTGCAGTGTTGCAGATGCTTTCCATCCCGCTGGCAAAAAACATAATGAAAGATTCTTATTCGGACGAGAAATGAAAAATACAACTCTGATATTTATAGTACTGACTTGATCAGATGCCTGCTATTCCACAGCCATTAAAAATTATCGACTGGAAGCAAAAAACGCTTCAATTTGATAGCCTCGTATTTAATTTCGACAACAAGGCTTCCTATGGCTCACTGATCTGGCTCGATAGCTCAAGACGGAATATCGATCAGGTTACCTATGGAATTTACACCGTTATCGGCGATGTGCGACAAGGCCCGGATCATAATAACGGTGAATTTCACGAAGCTCTTACTTCATTGGGTTCCTTACTGAGCGCGGGTTTGATGGGGATCGACAAGACCAATCAGCATGGGTACAACTATGTAAAAATGTCGCAAAACTATTTCAACAGCACTACAAAGTGGAACATTGTAATGAACAACACTAACCCAGCAGTAGCCATGGCAGGTGGAGGTTACGGCCGCGACTGGTGGTATGATGTTTATCCTAACGTGTTATATTACGGTGTCGCTGATTTGTTTCCAAATGTTGAAAACACGGAATTTATACAGCGTTCCATAGCCGATCAGTTTTATAAAGCCGATTCGACACTCAAAGGGAACTACAATTATTCCTACTTCGATTACTCACAAATGAAAGGAATGGTTAACAATGTTCCTTTACAGCAGGATGCAGCCGGAGGACATGCCTGGGTATTGTACTCTGCCTATCAGAAATTTGGCGACAAGCGCTACCTGCAGGGAGCAAAAAGTTCGACGGAAGCATTACTCAGCCAGAAAGAAAGTCGTTTTTATGAAATCTTCCTTCCATTCGGAGCTTACACAGCCGCCAGGCTTAATGCCGAACAGGGAACAAATTACGATGTAACAAAACTACTGAACTGGACTTTTGATGGTTGCCAGGCAAAAGACGGCCGTTATGGCTGGGGAGTGATAGCCGAAAAATGGGGCGATTTTGATGTATCCGGCATGCAGGGAAGTATTACCGATGGCGGTGGATATGGATTTTTCATGAATTCCGTTGCAATGGCATGGCCTTTAGTCCCCATGGTAAAATATGAACCTCAGTATGCAAAAGTAATTGGTAAATATATGCTGAATGTGGTGAACGCATCACGGCTGTTTTACCCCGACCAGGTGGATGCCGCTCACCAGTGGCTCCCTGAATTAAAAGATATGACCAGTGGAATTATTGGTTACGAAGGTGTTCGTAAAATTGATGACTACAATAATCCTGCATTGAAAGGAATTTCGCCTGTTTCAACCGGCGACGGGCCAAAATGGGTAGCCGGACAACCAAAGGAATCTATGTTCAGCCTTTACAGCACATCTATTGTTGGTGTTTTCGGTGCAATTGTTCGCACCACAGATGTGGAAGGGATACTCGCTCTTGATTGTAATGCCACCGATTTTTATGCAGAGAATAAATTCCCGGTTTATCTCTACTATAATCCGTATGCCGAAGCCAAAACAGTTAGCTATACTTCGGCTGGCAATGTTGACCTGTTTGATGTTATCTCGAAAAAATACCTTGCCAAAGGCAGTAGTGGAAACATAAGTATTAAGCTGCCTGCGGGAGAAGCAGCACTGGTAGTTGTGCTTCCGGCCGGTACAAAGCTAAAAACGGAGGGTTCGAAGGTGAAAGCCGGAGATGTAGTAATTGCATACAAATAAAACAATGAGACACAGGAGTTTGAAATCATTCAAAAATTTATATATGAAAAAACTGGTATTTCTTATGATGATACTTTTTGCAACCGCTTCGGTTTATGCCCAGCGTGTTGTTGAAGGTACCGTAACGGATGCAAAAACAGGCGAAACCCTGATTGGCGTTACGATTCAAATCAAAGGAACAACATTGGGTACTACAACCGACATTGACGGGAAGTACCGGCTTACATCGGATCAGCTTACTGCTGCGTCGGTAATGCTGTATTCTTATATAGGATATACATCCGTTGAGCAGGTTCTTGAAAACCGCACAGTGCTGGATATTCAGCTTAATGCTGAACAGGTAATGCTGGATGAGTTGGTGGTTATTGGATATGGATCGACAAAAAAACGCAATGTTCTGGGTGCTGTTACCAAAGTAAATAATAAGGAACTTACCATGCTGCCGGTTGCCGGAGTAGCCCAGGCATTGCAAGGCCGTGCAGCCGGGGTTCAGGTAACACAAAATACAGGAGCTCCGGGCGAAGGCGTCTCCGTACGTATCCGTGGCGCAGGTTCCATCAATTCGGGCAACGAACCGCTGTATATTGTTGATGGTATGCCAACAGCAGACGCGCTTAAAATTCTTACTCCCGGTGATATTGAAAACATTTCGGTGCTAAAAGATGCTTCGTCAGCAGCTATATATGGTTCACGTGCCAATAATGGAGTTGTACTAATTACTACTAAAAAAGGAGTGAAAGGGAAAACCAAAGTCAGCTACAGCGGGCAAACAGGTTTTCAGAGAGCAACCAGGCTTACAAAAATGGTTAATACAAAAGATTATATAACCATCTACAACGAAGCTGCAACCAACGACAATGCTTTTCTGCCTTTAAGTTTGAAGCGGAACCTGATCACTACAGAAGATGCTACAGGCTTTGATGATGTAAATTATGTAGATGAACTGCTGCAGAATGCCCCGGTTAATTCGCACGAAATCTCCCTGTCGGGTGGCAACGAAACAACCAATTACCTGATCTCTACTTCCTATTTCAACCAAAAAGGCATTATTTCAGGCTCGGGGTACACCCGTGGAACAGCCAGGCTTGATTTAAATACGGAAGCAGCTAAATGGCTTACAGTTGGTGTAAGTATGCTTGTCGGGATTTCGAGTAATGATATCATAGGAAGTTCCGGCGACGGTGCAGGTGGCAATGGCGGTAGTGTTATCCGCTACGCTTTCTTCCGTAACCCTGCCATCCCTGTCCGGTTTGCTGATGGAACTTTCGTAGATCGCCCTGCCGAATATTTTGGAAACCAGAAATTTGATTCATTCCTTGGTGATGGATACAATCCTATTGGTATGACTGCCCATAACGAAAATAATCGCAGGGACGACAGCTACCTTGGCAAGGCATATTTCACGGCTAAAATTACCGATAAACTCAAATTTACCACCAACCTTGGTGTAGATTACCGCAATACATTCAGCCGCCGTTTTAGCCCGACCTGGGGTACCTTAGACCGTATAAATGCAATAAATGGACTGAGTGTCGGCAACGAACGGGTTTCAAACCTGACGATGAACAACGTACTTAATTATGAAACCAAGTTTGGCGAAGCACATACATTTTCAGCAATGGCAGGATTTGAAGCCATTAAAAACAGCGGGAGAGGTCTTTATTCCAGTGATATGGATTTCCCCATCGAACAGGAAGAACTGCTTTACATAGGAAACGGACTAGGTATTAAAATCAGCAGCCAAAGCGAGTATGCTTACACGCTGGCATCGTTTTTCGGCAGAGCAAGTTATGATTTCAAAGGGAAATACTATTTGTCGGGGACTCTGCGCCGTGATGGTTCTTCAAAATTTACCGGCGATAACAAATGGGGAACGTTTTATTCCCTGTCAGCAGGCTGGGTATTGAAGCAGGAAAATTTTCTACAAAATGTTTCGTGGCTTACAAATCTTAAACTCCGCGCAGGATATGGCGCTATTGGTAACCAGGACATTAAACTTTACGCTTACAGCGACAGAATTTCCCCATATTATAACTATGCTTTTGGTGGAATATCCAATAGTGGTTATGCACAATCGGCTCTTGGTAACTCTAACCTGAAATGGGAAACCAGCTATCAGTACAATGGTGGTGTAGATGTAGAGTTATGGAAAGGCGCTTTTGCTGTCTCTGTCGATTACTACTATAAAGTTACACAGGATATGCTGGTCGAAGCACCCAATCCTCCGTCAACAGGCTATGCCGCTGCCTCATGGATCAATAGTGGATCCGTTCTGAATAAAGGTGTAGAAATTGAAGCCACTTACCGACAGACTAAAACCGATTGGGGATACTCTATCGGAGGCAATCTTGCCTTAGTTCATAATGAAGTACTGGAATTGGATGCGCCTTTATATGGTGGCAGGGTTGAGTCGGGAATAGATGCAACACGAACAGAAGTAGGGCAGCCGATTGGCTCATTCTACCTGCTCGAAATGGAAGGAGTTTTTCAGAATACAACCGATGTTTTATTGTCGGCCAACCAGGGACCGAACATCAGGCCAGGCGATGTAAAATATAAAGATCAGAATCTTGACGGCTTTATTAATGAAAAGGACAGGGTTTTCATGGGTAGTGCAATCCCTAAAATGATTGCAGGCATCAATTTATCAGCCAATTATAAAAGTTTCGACCTGAGTATATTTTTCCAGGGCACTTACGGCAACAAGATATATTCACAGATAAACCAGGATATAGAAGGCTTTTACCGCGGTTTTACGGTTACGCAACGGTATTTTGATGAGCGCTGGACCGGAGAGGGGACATCCAATACACAGCCCAGGGCATCGTGGACAGCTAAATCAAATAACGCAACACCTTCATCACGCTTCCTGGAAGATGGCTCGTACATAAGGCTGAAAAACGCTCAGCTGGGCTATACCATTCCTGCCAAAGCACTTAAATTCATTGGTTTATCGAGCACCAGGGTATATGTATCAGGCACCAATCTGCTTACCTGGACAAAGTATTCGGGCCTGGATCCTGAAATGACCGTAAGCGACAACTCCAAAACTGAAGGCGATCGTGCTGCCGGAATCGATTGGGGAACTTATCCTTCGGCTATGACACTCATGGTGGGAATCGACATCAAATTTTAATCACATCGGCTATGAAATAGCCATGATTGATAGTCCGCTCACCGAAAAAATAATAAACTTAATCATGGCGAACCTTTAGCTCACGAACACCTTTAAAAATAAGCAAGATGTGAGTAATTCCATCTTACCAAAATCAAAATAAACAAGAATAAGATGAAAAAGATTTTAAATCATATATCAGGAATTTTCGTCCATCAGTTAATGAATGTAACGAAACCGGGAAACAAAAAAGTAATACTTTACAACACTGCCATTCTGCTGGTATTTACAATGGCCATATTCAGTGGCTGTAGTAAGTTTCTGACCGAAGACCTGAAGGGCGAATTTTCGACTGATACCTATTATAAGAATGACAAACAGGCTTTACAGGCTATTAACGGAGCTTATAATGCCCTGTCATTCACTAATCCCGACAATGCATTGTGGGTGTTTGGAGCAGTAGCTTCCGATGATGCTGTAAAAGGAGGCAATGCAGGTGATCAGGCTGAAATTACGTATATTGATGAATTCACAACCAATGCCACTAACGGGATTACTAACAATTACTGGATTTTTGTATATGAAGGAATTGCCCGTGCCAATAATGTGATTGCCAATGTTCCTGCTGTACCCATGGATGAAGTACTTAAAACCCGTATCATAGGCGAAGCCAAATTTATCAGGGCATACAGTTACTTTAATCTTGTAAATATTTTCGGGAAAGTTCCACTTAAACTGCTTCCACAGCTAACCCCGGAGACTATCCATGTGCCGCTTAGCGAAGTTTCCGCCATTTATCAGCAGATTGAAAAAGACCTTACCGATGCTGCTGCTGTTTTACCGGTTTCATATACTGCGGGTGATGTTGGACGTGTTACCCGTGGTGCCGCACTGGCAATGCTTGGGAAGGTTAGTCTTTATCAGCAAAACTGGTCCGGAGCGATAGGGTATTTTCAGCAGGTGGAAGCACTGGGTATATACAACCTCTTGCCAAACTATGCTGATAACTTCAAACTCGCATTTGAAAACAGTAGCGAATCCATTTTTGAAATTCAACAACTTACAGGTCAAAACCCGGGTTTAGGGAATGCAATGAATCAATGGTTTGCGCCATCGGTTGAAGGTGGATATTATTTCAATGCAGCAACTCAAAGCCTGGTATCTGCTTTTGAGAAAGCCAGCACCGGAGAAGTCGACCCGCGCGTCGACGCCTCTGTGGGCCGTGATGGTCAACCCTGGCTGAACGGGGATATTTTTAGTGCCTCGTGGAGCCCAACCGGGTTCCTGACCAAAAAACACCAGCAGCCACTTTCCGAGGTATCTTCTTCACTCAAAGGTGATGGCGACCTTAACTATGTCTATCTGCGCTATGCTGACCTTTTATTGATGAAAGCTGAAGCTTTTAACGAAAATGGGAATGCTGATTCGGCCAGGGCAAACCTCAATAAAGTCCGGCAACGTGCCAGGGCCAGTTTCAATGGAACTCCTCCTGCCACACTCCTGCCTGATATTACAACACTGGATAAAAACCAACTTGCAACTGCTATTCAGAAAGAACGCAGAACTGAGCTGGCCCAGGAATTTCACCGCTATTTCGACCTGATGCGTTGGGGAAAATCTGTTGCTGAAGCAGCACTCGGCACTAATTTTAACTACGACACCAAACGCTATATGCCACTTCCCCAGAAGGAAATAGATGCAAACCAGGCCATAAATCCTTAGAGTATGTCTCTGTTTCTCTTTTCAAACATTACAAAATGAATCAAAAAGGGGGAGATGATAAACAAGCATTTTAATATGCATTTCCCTTTTTTACCAGCTTAAATAATAGAAATAACATTGATTTTAAAATCCTGAATAAATAATCACTCACTTAATCCTTTCAATCCAACAAATCTAATTCAAAACAATTCAATCCATCCAAATCAATCACCAATTCAATCCTAAAATCAAAAAAAATGAAAAAACTGATGAAACTACAAACTTTACTGATTATGCTTATTATAAGCTCAGTAATGATCCTTGCATCATGCAAAGACGATGAAACCCCGGTTGGGGATAAAACTACTCTGACAGCCGCAATTGCAACGGCTGATGCACTTTCTGCTTCTGCTACCACTGCTGTTTATCCTCAGGCAGCCATCGACGCTTTTAATACATCACTTGCGGCAGTGAAAACGGCTTCGGCTTCCACCACGCTTACTCAAGCAGAAGTAGATGCTCAGTTGTCGGCATTAAATGCTGCTACGGCTCTGTTAAATTCATATGCAACTGCTGCATATGCATCACTTGCTGCATTAATCACAGAGTGTGAAACACAAGCCAATAGCGCAACATCCGCTGATTATCCCCAATCAGCAATTGACGACTACAAGACTACCATTTCAACAACTAAAACAGCAGCTGCTACCCTGCTTACCGAAGTTCAGCTAAATAACCTCAATACTAATTTAACCGCGGCACAGAAAACTTTCGAAACACAGGTTTATGGCTTTATTGACGAAACTCTGTATCTGAATGCCGGCTGGCACTTCGACGAAGGAACCGGAACTACTGCTACTGCTTTCTCAACCGTTAAACATGTAGGTACATTTTTTAAAGGAAACACCATTATTATGGGTGCTGCTGCAATGTCACCAACATGGGTTGATGGTGTTAAAGGTGGAAAGGCTGTTTATCTCACTGGTGGAGCTCACCTTGAAGTTCCTTACACAACTGCTTTCCTTCCTGTTAATTTAACCATTTCGGTTTGGATTAAAGCAGATGAACTTTACGAAAACAATTATATCGTTTCACAGAACTACTGGCAGGGATATAAACTCCAGACCCAGGGCGGTGGAAAACCTTTCTTCACTTTCAAAAAAGTTGATGGTGGTATAGTTGATGCTGATAATGAAACCGATAACTCTGTAAAAGCCGGTCAGTGGGTTCATCTTGTGGTTTCGGTTAACGCAACTACCAAAGAGCTGAAATTCTATGTAAACGGAACCCTTACCAAAACATGGACAGAGGCAAACAAAGGTATCGGCCCACTCACACAAACCCTTACCGGTCCTGATCCACAGCCGTTTATTATTGGTTGCGTAGCCACTGATGCTGAACTTGCAGCGAATTTCATGTCGTGGACAACAGCTGAAAACTTTGGTTACTTCAAAGGTGCCATTGATGAACTGAAAATTTATAACATCGCTTTGGCTGATGGCCAGGTTTCAAAACTTTACAATGATGAAAAACCTTAATTGGTTGGTTTGGTTTAATTGCTAGTTAGTTTCTAGGGTAAGGCTCAATAATTCCTGTTGTGAGATTGGCAGGATATTGGGCCTTCCCTTTTTCTTAGTGTCTGCTTTTAAGTGTCTGCACACCCGAAGGGTGTCTGACACTGATATCACTGCTGAAAACAGTCTAAATCTTAATTGCGACACGGTTTGCTCACCAAAAAGCTCAGTATAATAGCCAATTGAGCAGGCTGATTAGTAACAAATAGATTATTAATCCATAATAAAACTGCCCCCATGCGCCGCCTTTTACTTTTTCTTCTGCTTTGCATCTTTACTTTGCAAACATTCCCACAAACGGGACAACTGGCTATTCCACGAATTGGCCAAATGCCCGATTTACCAACGCCTTTGGTTATCAGGGACTGGAAAACGGTAGCTCACGATTACGACAGCTTTGTTTTTGATTTCACTAAAACAGGGCAATACCTTCCGTTATCGCGGTTGGGTACAGCCGGGCAATATAACTATACCGATAATACTCCCATTTTTCTTGATTCTTATATAGGCGCTGATAGTCATCTCAACCAGGCCGAAGCAATCAATATTATGCCAGCCATTGTTGGAGCATCGCTTACCGGCATTGATAAAAGCAACCAGAACGGGAACAACTGGGTTGCCATGACCAAAGATTTTTTCAACCTGAAAAACGGGCAGAATGTTTATCTGAACAGTTATTCAACAAAATCAGGTAACGACTGGTGGTACGATGTAATGCCTAACGTTTATTTTTACCAGCTTAAATCCTTGTATCCTGATGCGGCTTCTGAATTTGATTCTCAGTTTACGTCAGTGGCCGATCGTTGGTTGTATTGTGTTAAGCAATTAGGAGGAAGTACAACACCATGGACTAAACCTGATATGAACTACCGTGCTTTTAACCTGGCAACCGGTCTGCCGCTTTCAGAAAGCGTTCCGGAACCGGAATCAGCGGGAAGCATTTCCTGGCTGCTTTATAATGCATATCTCGAAACAGGAAACAGAAAATATTTTGAAGGCGCACAGCTTGGAATGGATTTTTTAACCGAATTCGGTTCCAACCCTTCTTACGAGCTTCAGCTGCCTTATGGAACCATTGCTGCTGCGCGGATGAATGCAATTGAAGGTACAAATTACCCTTTGCAGAAACTGCTCGACTGGAGCTTTAACCGGGGCAATCTCCGTGGATGGGGTGCAATAGTAGGAACCTGGGGCGGGTATGATGTTTCGGGTCTCATCGGCGAAGCCAATGATGGTGGCAACGATTACGCTTTTATTATGAACGGATTTCAGCAGGCAGCTGCATTGGCGCCGTTGCCAAAATACGATAAACGCTATGCGCGGGCCATTGCCAAATGGTTATTGAATGTTACCAATGCCAGCCGTTTATTTTATTGGAATGCACTGCCCGAAAATCTGCAGGATTCCTATTCATGGGCATCGGCAAACGACCCCACGGCTTGTATCCCGCATGAATCGATGAAGCAGCTATGGTCGGGAAAAACCCCGTTTGCTACCGGTGATGCCATAGGCGGAGGTTGGGCAGCCACAAATCTTTCACTTTACAGCGGATCGAGCGTTGGGTATCTTGCTGCTGTAGTACAAACTACCAATATTCCTGAAATTCTTCAGATTGATTTGAATAATTCTGATTTTTACGGCGACAATGCATTTCCATCTTACCTCTATTTTAATCCAACGCAAACAAGCAAACAAGTTGATGTTACTCTGCCTTCAGGCACGTTCGGAATATACGAAACTATTACTGAAACCATCCTGTTTACTTCGGCTACAGGAGTAATTCAGTTATCAATACCTGCAGGCGAAGTAAGACTGATAAGGCTTTATACCTCAGGATTAACACCGGAAACACGGAATAGCAAACTGTATGCAGGCGATGATATTCTTGATTATCATTACCAATATGATTTTTCTGAAAGTCTGAGGATAAAGGCAATTTCTACAGATCAAAACCCTGTTATAATAAATTCATCGTTCACAGCTTACTGCGAGCCTGGTAATGTACCGTCAGGAAAAACAGTACAGTATGAATGGTTTCTTGATAATGTATTGATTGCAGAGCAGAATCAATCGCAGGTATCACTTACCGCGCCATCTGCTCCTTCACAATCAGTACTGAAATGCAAAATAAGCTCTGATGGAAAAATTGCTGAAGACACATTGCATCTGCAGATTGTAGCGCATATTGCTGAACCACCGGTAGTAAATGGAATACAGTCCGGATCAAAGTATACCGCCAAAGGCGAAACCAACTCATTTACCGCACTTGTAGTTCCGGCACCAGGTGAAATATTGACTTACAGCTGGAGTGTCTCAACCGGTATTTTAAATCAAACTACGGGGAATTCTGTTTCCTGGCAGGCACCTTCAGCTCCGGGAGTCGGCACCATCACTGTGGAAGTTACCAACCAGGATATGCTTACCACAACTGTATCTGCAGGAGTGCTTGTAAAAGATACTGCATTGGCAGTCCAAACCCCTTTGATCTGGTATCCTTTGGATTTTGATACTAAAAATCTTTCTGCTGACCGTTTTCACGCCACGGCATCGGGTGCTGCCAAAACCGAAGATTCGCGGGGTATCGCATCGCTGGCTTACAGGTTTACTTCCGGTTCAAATATCATTTATACTGATAATCATGCTGACCTCAACTTTACCGACGCTGTAAGCCTCAGCTGCTGGATGAAATGCGAACAACTGGATTCGGAGAGGTTTATCATTTCGCACGGGTCGTGGCAGCAGCGGTATAAACTTTCCATTACACCGGAAGGACGGTTGCGGTGGACAGTAAAAACAAGTACCGGCGTTGCCGATCTGGATGGCTCAGCACCCATTGAACTGAACAGGTATTACCATGTAACTGTACTCTATACCGGCTATTCAATGGAACTCTACCTTGATGGAGTTCTGGATTCCTTTAAGGCTTTTTCCGGAAGCATCCAGCCTTCAACCAAACCGATTACAATTGGCCGGATGGATAATACTGAGACCCAGTATGCGCTCAAGGGAAGTGTCGACGAAGTGAAGTTATGGGACAAGGAGATTTCGATCCCGCAGGTTGAAAAGTTAAAGAACCAATGGAATACATCTTTCGGAATTGAAGAAGATAATGCAGTTGCACGCATTTATCCCAATCCGGCGGATGATATGATTTATATTGAATTTGCCGGTTCTGTGGAGGCGGATCACATTTCCCTTTTAGATATGGAAGGCAAAGAAGTGAATGATTATCCGGTAAAGTCGCAATCATCACGGATTGAACTTGAAATTTCAAAGGCTACATCTGGATTACATTTGATTCGTATTATCCTGAAAGATGGCAAAGTTGTGACAAAGAAAATTATGATACTGTAGATCAGAGGCATCTGTTGCCCGGGCTTTCAAGCCCGGGACTTGTAATTTAATGTTCTGGACTTCAGGCAAGGGATTCTATTTATCGCCCGGGCTTTCAAGCCCGGACATGAATTTAAAAATCAGCTGATTTATTCTCCCCGGGGCTTAAGCCCCGGGCAATAGATGTAAGAATAATTTCAGAGAAATCAGCAAAAAAGACATTGTAAATCATCGGTTTATCTTAAGTATTGAAAAGCCGATATATGCCACAGATTACACAGATAAGTATTCACATGATTTGATTAAATTTAATTTGAACAACTCCTGAATGCTGGTTAAATCATTGAAATCAATGAAATCCGTGAAATCTGTGGCAAAAATACATATTGATCAAACTGATTAGTTCCGATACTTTTTGTTGATTCCTTAGTCTTTCCTTTTTTAATTCAAATCAA
>JAIFMH010000062.1 GCA_020048595.1 Bacteroidota bacterium
CAGATTCTCGGAATACCAATGATCTATGGTGTGCCTGGCTTAATGATTTTTGCCGGAATTTACTCTATTTATGGAGGGCTTAAAGCTGTTGCCTGGACCGATGTGCTTCAAGTGGTATTTCTTGTAGGCGGTGGATTAATAACTGCATTTTTTGCTTTAGGTGCGGTTGGAGATGGAAACGCTATTGATGGCTTTATGACCATTTTAAGTAAAGTCAGGGAAACCCCGGGTGACCTTCATTTTAATATGATTATTGACGAAAATGTAAATCCTGAAATTTTCAAAGACTTACCCGGGCTGGCGGTTATTTTTGGTGCCATGTGGTTAACCAATATTGGTTACTGGGGTTTCAATCAATACATTTTAAAGATTTTGATTCCAATCATTGTGATTATTCCGGGTATTACGGCCTACGTGCTTTTCACCCATCCCGATTTGCAGCATAATTTGGTTGGATTGAATGGCACTATTGAACGGGCTGATGATGCTTACCCATGGTTGCTACGAAATTTTGCACCAAACGGTATTCGCGGCCTGGCTTTTGCGGCTTTGGTTGCGGCTGTAGTTTCGTCGCTGGCTTCTATGTTAAATTCCGCGTCAACTATATTTACCCTGGATATTTACAAGCCATTAATTAACCAGAAAGCATCGGAGCGGCAGTTGGTTAAGGTGGGTCGTATTTCTGCATTAGTGGCATTGGTTATAGCTATGTTTGCTGCCAAACCTTTATTGGGCGGACTCGACCAGGCATTTCAATACATTCAGGAATACACAGGTTTTATTTATCCGGGTGTTGTGGTTGTATTCGGCATGGGTATTCTTTGGAAACGTGCCACTAACCGTGCAGCATTATGGACAACCATTGCCACGTTGCCATTGGGAATAGCCATGAAAATTGCTTTGCCCGATTTGCCCTTTATCATCCGAATGGGTTATGTGTGTATGATTTTGATTTCATTAGCCGTTACCCTTACCTTGACCGACAAACATCAGGTAAAAGCCGATGTGTTAACCGAGGCCAATAAAAAATGGTTTACTTCGGCAGGCTGGACATTTGCCGTTATTTCGGGTATTCTGTTTATTTCGGGTATGATTTGGGGAACCGATATTTTTGGGTGCAGCTTGCGCCACCTTGGATTCCATTCCATCTTTATGATGACATTTTTGATGGCTTTTCTGGCCGTCATCATGTTTACCAATGCCAAATCGCCAACAAAGGATGCTAAATCGTACGAATTTGACGCAACTCTTTTTGAAACTGATAAGGGTTTTCTGGTTGGAGCAATTGGAATTGTGCTAATTATTGCAGCACTCTACGCTTATTTCTGGTAAAAACATAAAGGGGATTTTGGCATAAGCCCAAAATCTCCTTTTTATTCCGTTTGAATTATGTTAGAAGAACTTAAGAAACAAGTTTATACCGCCAACCTCAATCTGGTAAAACACGGTTTGGTGCTGTTTACCTGGGGCAATGTAAGCGGCATCGACCGTAAGGAAAGTTTACTCGTTATCAAACCCAGCGGTGTTTCGTATGAAGATATGCAACCCGCAGATATGGTGGTAGTTGACTTGAACGGAAAGGTGATTGAAGGAAAATATAAACCATCCTCGGACACACTCACGCATATTGAACTCTATAAAGCATTTCCTGAAATCGGCGGCATTGTTCACACACATTCAACTTATGCCGTGGCCTGGGCCCAGGCTTTAAAAGCAATCCCAGCAATGGGAACAACGCATGCCGATCATTTTTACGGCGAAATTCCCTGTACACGTGAATTAACAAAAGATGAAGTGGATCGCGGCTACGAAAAAGAAACCGGAACTGTGATAGTAGAATCGTTCAAAAACATTAATCCGCTTCATGTTCCCGGCGTACTCGTGGGTAACCACGGTCCGTTTGCCTGGGGAGCCAATGCCGAAAAAGCAGTTTACAATGCGGTGGTTCTGGAAGAAGTTGCACGGATGGCATTGCTAACCCTTCAACTAGGAAACCAGAATCCGATAAAGCAGTACCTGCTCGATAAGCACTTTAACCGGAAACACGGGAAGAACGCGTATTACGGACAGTGAGTTGACGAGAGGGAAAGGAAAGTCGGGTTGACAAGGAAATGGGCGAGAGGCGACATGGCGACGATTCTAACTTCAATTGTTCGCTTGTTCAATTGTTCGCTTGTTCCCCAAAAAACGGGTTGAAGGGCGACAAAGCGAGGAGTGACATGTGGAAAGGCGGGTTTGTATTACTACAACAGGCCTGAAATCCATGATCGTTTTGCACAACACATCAAGCATTAAATACTATCTAAAAAATATAATTCAAAAAAAATGTCAAAATATACCCTTGGTGTTGATTATGGTACCGACTCGGTACGCACAATCCTGGTTGATGCTTCGAACGGAAATGAAATTGCGAACAGTGTTTTTTATTATCCGCGTTGGAAAGCCGGAAAATACTGCGTTCCGTTAAAGAACCAGTTCCGCCAGCATCCCCTGGATTATGTTGAAGGACTTGAAAGCACTATCCGTGGCGTATTGGCTAAAGCTCCGGCCAGCGTAGCCGAAAATGTAGTCGCCATTTCCATTGATACCACCGGCAGTACTCCTGTTGCTGTGGATGTTAATGGAACCCCATTGGCGCTCCTGCCTGAGTTTGCCGAAAATCCAAACGCTATGTTTGTGCTCTGGAAAGATCATACAGCAACTGCCGAAGCAGAAGAAATTAATACTCTTGCCCGTTCCTGGGGAGGCGTAGATTATACCAAATTTGAAGGTGGCATTTACTCTACCGAATGGTTCTGGGCCAAAATTCTGAGGGTTTTGCGTGTGGATGAAAAAGTCAGGGCAAAAGCCTATTCATGGGTAGAGCATTGCGATTGGATACCTGCCTTGCTTACCGGTACCGAGGCAACATCAAAAATGAAGCGGAGTCGTTGTTCAGCCGGTCATAAAGCCATGTGGCATGCTGATTTTGGCGGCCTTCCGCCGGAAGAATTCCTGGTAAAACTCGATCCATTACTCAAAGGCCTACGTTCACAGATGTATGACGAAACCTATACCTGTGAAGTAAAAGCCGGGAATCTGACTCCCGAATGGGCATCACGTCTTGGCCTGAGCGAAAATGTTGCTGTTGGTGTTGGTGCTTTCGACGCCCATCTTGGAGCTCTCGGCGGAGAAATTAAGCCATATTATCTCAGTAAGATCATGGGTACTTCAACCTGCGATATTCTGATAGCTCCGCTCGAAGAAGTTGGCGATAAACTGGTGAAAGGCATCTGCGGACAGGTCGACGGTTCGGTTGTTCCCGGGATGATGGGCCTCGAAGCCGGTCAATCCGCATTCGGCGATGTTTATGCCTGGTTTAAACAACTGCTCATGTGGCCGGTGGAAACACTGATTTCAGATTCCAAACTCCTGGATGAAGACGCAAAAACAAAACTGATTTCTGAAATTTCAGATGCTATTATTCCTAAACTTTCGAAGGAAGCGGAACAACTCGGAATCGGCGAATCCGGCATCATTGCTTTAGACTGGATGAATGGCCGCCGCACTCCGGATGCAAACCAATTGCTGAAAGGTGCTATTCTCGGACTAAACCTGGGATCGGATGCTCCCAGTATTTTCCGTGCTTTGGTCGAAGCTACTGCTTTCGGGGCTAAAAAAATTGTCGACAGGTTTATTGATGAAGGTATTCCTATCGAAGGAATTATAGCCTTAGGCGGAGTAGCTAAAAAATCGCCGTTTATTATGCAGGTTGTTGCTGATGTTATCAATAAACCAATCCTTGTAGCAAAAAGCGAACAGGCTTGTGCGCTTGGTTCTGCCATGGCTGCCGCTGTAGTTGGCGGATTGTACCCGACTGTTCTGGATGCACAAAAAGCCATGGGAAACGGATTTGAAACCGAATACCATCCTATTTCTGAAAATGCTGAAAAATACCGGAAATTGTACGAGCAATACTCGCAGTACGGACAGGTAATTGAAACTGAGATTATGAAGCCGAGATAATTTGATCAGTAGTGAATTAAAGGCAGTGCTTTTATGTTTTTATAATTCAAAGGAAGCCCTCCATGTTTAACAACGGAGCATACAACTAAGCATCCAACTTCATATTTACATTCCTAGCCCAGTAACTGAATGCAATTTGATAAACCGAATGCAGGACAAATTGAATATCCTCAACTTCGCTCCTTCAATTTAAAAAGGTGAAAATAATAAATTTGGATTGAGATCAACCGGAGGATTTGTTGTTAAATTTGAAGAATAATTTATTGGAACTTATGACATGTTAAATCTGAACATTCCTAAGTTTAATTCTGCCTTTTGTCAAATAATTACTATAAATCTAATTTTATAAAAAGTGAAAAAACAAACCCTATTTCTTCTGATCCTGTTGTTTGTATGGCAAACAGGATTCTCCCAGGTGCTTGCGCCCGAAGTAAAACCTCATAAAGGTTTTGATTATTCACGGTTGGCACAGATTGATGCCATTTCTAAACAATATATTGATAATAACTGGTTGGTAGGATCAGTCGTACTGGTGGTAAAAGATAACCAGGTTGTTTACTATAAAGGACACGGTTTTGCCGATGCAGCAAGTAAAAAGCCCATGACTGCCGATGCCATTTTCCGGATCATGAGTCAAACCAAAGCCATTACAAGCCTTGGCGTTTTGCAGTTGTTTGAACAAGGGAAACTGGGACTCGACCAGCATATTTCCGATTTTATTCCTGAATTTAAAAATCCCAAGGTTATTAAAGATTACAATCCAGCTGATACAACATATACAACAATCCCTGCCAACCGTGAAATTACTTTCCGCGATTTGCTTACACATACTTCCGGGATCGACTATGCCGCAATTGGCTCAGATAAGATGACTGCCATTTATGCCAAAGCTGGAATACCATCCGGCCTGGGGAGTTTTGATATAAGCCTCCTTTCGGCGATGAAAACATTAGGAACACTCCCGCTCGTTCATCAGCCCGGTGAAAAATTTACATATGGCCTGAACTCTGATTTATTAGGATGCCTGATTGAGGTGATAAGCGGAAAATCACTGGAAACATACTGCAAGGAAAACATATTTGATCCTATGGGAATGAAAGATACCTATTTCAATGTGCCGGCAGCTAAAGGCAATCGTCTTCCAACTGTTTATACCGAAGATAACCAAAATAAAATCATAGTCTGGTCACCAGATTTCAGGGATTTAGATCCCGCTTATCCGCTTATTCCTAAAACTTTTTTCTCAGGTGGAGCCGGTTTATCATCTACTGCTTATGATTATGCCGTTTTCCTCCAAATGCTTCTGAATGGCGGCAGCTATAATGGGAAACAAATCCTGGGTCGTCGTACTACGGAGTTGATGCTAAGTCCACAGCTGGAAGATAAAATGTTTGGTAACGACAATTTTGGACTTGGTTTTTCCATAACTTCCGAAAAATCGGCTGATTTATATATGAGGAGCGAAGGATCTTTTTCGTGGGGCGGATACTATGGAACCGCATATTGGGCAGATCCGAAAGAAAACATGATCTGCCTCATTATGACTCAACATACGCCTAACTCACACGGTGATTATACCGGGAAAATTGAAACTGTGATTTACGGAAGTCTGAAACAGAAATAGCTTGACTTTATGATAAATCTCCTGCCTCGTTTCAGCGCATTTCAGATCGTTTTTTGGAAATTATTGAAAGAGGATATCACTGTTTTAAATTGGTACTTTCCCCCTTTTTAACGCAATCCAAAACTCCTGCCACAAGATCATTAAAGCCACTGGATTTTATCTGAAAAATACGAAAATGATGCATAAACGAATTCTGGTTTTAGCGCTGCTTGCATTTGCAGGTGTTAATTGTTATTCACAAAGCTGGCAACCAGCCGGTGATAAAATTAGAACTCAATGGGCCGATAAAGTTGATCCGGCAAATCCATTGCCCGAATATCCGCGTCCTACCATGGTGCGTGAACAGTGGCTTAATCTGAATGGCTTGTGGGATTATGCAATTCTTCCACAGGGAAGTGCTGTGCCATCTGAATTTGACGGTAGTATTCTCGTACCTTTTGCAATAGAATCTTCGCTTTCCGGAGTTCAAAAAAAAGTTGGGGCCGAAAATGAACTTTGGTACAACCGTGAGTTTACAATCCCTGCTGTATGGAAAAACAAAAAAATAGTACTCAATTTCGGTGCTGTGGACTGGAAGGCTGATGTGTGGATCAACGATTTGCTGATCGGATCACACAAAGGTGGTTACACACCGTTTTGTTTCGATATTTCGTCCTTTTTGTTGCCTGGTAAACCACAAAAACTAACTGTCAGGGTTTGGGATCCGGCGGATCAAAGTTTTCAGCCTCGTGGCAAACAGGTTTCGAGGCCGGGTGGAATCTGGTATACTTCTGTAACCGGAATCTGGCAAACGGTTTGGATTGAGCCGGTGGCCGAAAATTATCTAACACAGGTTAAGTCATCTTCCAATATTGACAGAAATACGGTTTCTGTAACCGCTTTTACTGCTGAAAATCAGAATTCAGATCGGATTGATATCAGGATTCTTGAAAGCGGAAAGATAGTAGCGCAAGGCAAAGGGATTCCAGGCCAGGAAGTATTAGTATCAATTCCCGGTGCCAAATTGTGGAGTCCTGAATCGCCTTTCCTTTATGATGTCGAAGTTGTTTTACTCCGGAATGGAAAGGCGCTTGACAAGGTAAAGAGTTACATGGGGATGCGCAAAATTTCAACTAAAAAGGATTCAGACGGGATTGTCCGCATGCAACTGAACAACAAGGATTATTTCCAGTTTGGCCCTCTCGATCAGGGCTGGTGGCCCGATGGCCTTTATACTGCTCCGACCGACGAAGCACTTAAATTTGACATCCTCAAAACAAAGGATTTCGGATTTAACCTTATTCGTAAACATGTAAAAGTAGAACCTGCCCGCTGGTATTATCACTGCGATCGCGAAGGGATTCTAGTGTGGCAGGATATGCCAAGTGGTGACGATGGTCCGGAATGGCAAACCGATAAGTACTTCAACGGATCAGAATATGTGCGTTCGCCGGAATCAGAAACAAATTTTAAAAGAGAATGGAAAGAGATAATGGATATGCTGATTTCAAATCCTTGTATTGTTAGCTGGGTTCCGTTCAACGAAGCATGGGGGCAATTTAAAACTGTTGAAATAGCACAATGGACAAAAAGTTATGACCCAACCCGCCTGGTAAATTCAGCCAGCGGCGGCAATTTTTATCCGGTCGGCGATATCCTTGATATTCACAATTATCCTGAACCTAAAATGACTTTGTACGATGGCAACCGTGTTTGTGTTTTAGGCGAATACGGTGGCATAGGCCTGGTTTACGACGATCATTTATGGATTAAAGACCGAAACTGGGGCTATGTGCAATACAAAACTTCTGCCGAAGCTACCGATGCCTATGTTGCTTTTGCAGAAAAACTTAAAAAGCTTATTCCTGCCGGGTTTTCGGCTGCCATATATACCCAGACCACCGACGTGGAAATTGAAATTAATGGCCTTATGACTTACGACCGGAAGGTTATTAAACTGGATGAACCATGTATCTGCAAAGCAAACCGGGAAATATGCAATTCGTTAAACGAAATTAAATAACACCATGAACCAATCGAGGCTGCTTTTCATCATTACTTTCTTTTTTACGATATTCTCGTTGTTTTCAGTTGCACAGAAACCAAGCGCAGCTGGTTTATATCCTGGTAACAGGGCGCCTTTGGTGCAGCAAAAATATGTTCCGTTGCCATTGGGAAGTATTAAGCCAACAGGACATTTACTCACCATGCTTGAGCTTCAGCGCGACGGACTCACCGGAAATCTCGATAGCATCTATAAAGTGGTTTGCGGCCCTGATAATGGCTGGCTCGGCGGTACCGGCGATTGCTGGGAACGAGGTCCATACTGGATCGACGGCTTGGTGCCGCTTGCTTATATTCTTAACGATCAAAAACTGAAGGCCAAGGTGCAGAAATGGATGGATTGGTCCTTTGAAAACCAACGGCCGGATGGCTATTTTGGTCCATATCCCAATAAAGATGATACACCGAAAATTAAAGGCACCCAACAAACAAAGAGCGAAGACTGGTGGCCTAAAATGGTGATGCTGAAAGCTATACAACAGTACTATTCAGCTACCGGCGATGAACGGGCTATCAAACTATTGACCAGTTATTTTAAATACCAGCTGAAAACTCTTCCTCAATATCCGTTGAACAACTGGACATGGTGGGGACAGCAGCGTGGTGGTGATAACCTGCAGATTGTACTGTGGCTTTATACTGTTACCGGTGACAAATTCCTTCTTGAACTGGGCGAACTGATCCATAAACAAACATTTGACTGGACAACTGTTTTTACAAACAATTCCTTACGGAAAGCCAATCCATATGCCGATCTGCATTGTGTTAACGTTGCCCAGGGATTAAAAGCACCTGTAATGTATTACCAGTTGAATGGCGGTGTGAAATATAAAAATGCAGTGCGTGAAGGCCTGGATGCGCTCCGCGATGTTCATGGTTTTGTAAATGGTATGTATGGCGGCGACGAAGCTATGCATGGAAACGATCCTACCCAGGGTTCTGAATTTTGTTCGGCTGTTGAAATGATGTATTCCTTTGAAAGCATGTTGCCCGTGACCGGCGATTTGTATTATGCCGATTACCTCGAAAAACTCGCATACAATGTTTTGCCAACGCAGGCTGATGATAAATTTCTCCGGAAACAATACTACCAGCAGGTAAATCAGGTGCTCGTAACGAATGAGCATCGTCATTTCGATTGCGACTATATCAGCAGCACTGTTTTTGGAACTACAACCGGGTATCCTTGCTGCCTTACCAACATGCACCAGGGTTGGCCAAAATTTGTACAGAATTTATGGTATGCAACTTCTGACAGTGGCCTTGCTGCATTGGTTTATGGGCCTTCAGTTGTAAAAGCTAAAGTTGCCGGTGGCGTGGAGGTAGAGTTTGTTGAAAAAACAGAGTATCCTTTTTCGGACCGGATCGAATTTACCTGTAAAATAAAAAAACCTGCTAAATTCCCTTTGCACCTGCGTATTCCTTCGTGGTGTGCCGAAGCCCGGATAAGTAACAAAACAGGAATAATACAAAAAGGCAAAGGCGGTGAAGTTGCAATTATTGATCGTGAATGGAAAGACGGAGATGTTATTGTACTTGAGCTTCCTATGGAAATAAAGTTGTCCCGTTGGTTCGAAAATTCACTTGGGATTGAACGCGGTCCCCTTGTTTATGCATTGAAAATTGAGGAAGACTGGAAGGAACGCAAAACTCCAGAGCATGAAGATCCTTTCTGGGAAGTGTTTCCAACATCTCCGTGGAACTATGGTATCCCGGCCAGGACAATTGACAGTATGGATTTCAGGGTTAATGCAGGAAGCAAAATTGATCCTATGCCCTGGAATCTCAAAAATGCTCCGATTCAGATTTCAACAAAAGGAAAGAGAATTCCCTACTGGGGTTTGTACGAAAATTCAGCCGGTAAAATACCTAATTCACCTTATCCGCGTCGTGATCTTGGAACACCAACGGATGATATAATTCTTATTCCATACGGATGTACTACAATGCGGATCGCAGAATTTCCGGTGGTGGATTTGCCATAAGGAAATATAATTATTGCTGATGTGCGTTGAATCCCTTAGAGGATAGAAATTTAAAAAGAATACCTTTGCATCTTAAATTAAACGACGACAATTATACAAATAATACTGTTTTTTACTGCAATCATAACCTCTGTAAACTGATCACATGAACAAAAATCTGACAAATCTCGCTGCCGACAACATTCGTATTCTTTCAGCTGCTATGGTTGAAAAAGCCAAATCAGGGCATCCGGGCGGAGCCATGGGTGGAGCCGATTTTATCAACATCCTTTTCACTGAGTTTCTCAGGAACGATCCAGCGGATATGGAATGGCATCTGCGCGACCGTTTTTTCCTTGATCCGGGCCATATGTCGCCTATGTTGTATTCTGTCCTGGCACTTTCGGGTAACTATTCCATCGAAGATCTTAAAAACTTCAGGCAATGGGGAAGTTGTACTCCCGGTCATCCGGAAGTGGATAGGAAAAGAGGCATCGAAAATACTTCTGGTCCGCTGGGACAAGGACATACCATGGCTGTAGGTGCTGCAATTGCAGAACGCTTTCTTTGTGCCAGGTTTGGCGAATGGATGTCGCATAAAACCTTTACTTATATCTCCGACGGAGGTGTTCAGGAAGAAATTTCACAATCGGCAGGCCGCATTGCAGGCTTTCTGGGTTTGAGTAACCTGATTATGTTTTATGATTCAAACGACATACAACTTTCAACCGAAACCAGCGCCGTTACCAGCGAAAATACCGCAATGAAATACGAAGCCTGGGGCTGGAATGTTATGACTATTGCCGGGAATGATGCCGGTGAAATTCGCCATGCACTCACATCCGCTCTTTCGGAGAAGGACAAACCAACCCTGATTATCGGGAAAACCATTATGGGCAAAGGTGCTGTAAAAGCGGATGGTTCCAGCTTTGAACGCAATTGTGCGACTCATGGAATGCCACTTGGCGAATCCGGTGCTTCTTTCGAAAAATCAATCGAAAATCTGGGCGGTAATCCTGCCGATCCTTTCGTTATTTTTCCTGAAGTAGCTGAAGTTTACAAAAAATCAAATGCAGAGAAATTAAAGGAAGCTTCTGTCCGTAAAGCTTCTGAACAGGAATGGCAGAAGTCTAATCCTGAACTCGCAATAAAACTTAAGCTGTTCCTGTCGGGAGAGCTGCCAAAACTTGATTTTGAATCCGTTATTCAGAAAGAAGGAATTGCTTCACGTGCGGCATCAGCGGCTATATTGGGATACCTGGCACAGAATGTTGAGAATATGATCGTGTCATCCGCCGACCTTTCAAACAGCGATAAAACAGACGGTTTCCTCAAATATACAAAAGCACTTTCCAAAGATGATTTCAGCGGGGCATTCCTGCAGGCAGGCGTAAGTGAACTCACAATGGCTGCTATCTGCAACGGAATTGCACTTCATGGCGGAGTTTGGGCAGCATGTGCTACTTTCTTTGTTTTCAGCGATTACATGAAACCGGCAGTACGCCTTTCGGCACTAATGGGACTTCCTGTAAAATACATCTGGACTCATGATGCTTTCCGCGTAGGCGAAGACGGACCAACCCATCAGCCGGTAGAACAGGAAGCCCAGATCAGGCTGCTTGAACAGATGAAAAACCATCATGGGCAAATGAGCCTGCTGGCTTTACGCCCTGCTGATGCTTATGAAACATCCGTAGCATGGAAAATGGCAATGGAAAATACACAAACTCCTACCGCCCTTATTTTATCAAGGCAAAACATAAAGGATCTGCCAGCAAAATCGGGTCTTTCGCAATACCAAAGTGCATTACAAGCCGGAAAAGGCGCCTACATTGTGCAGGATTGTAATGCAAAACCGGATGTGATACTGGTTGCCAGCGGCTCCGAAGTTTCCACATTGCTGGATGGTGCTGCTTTGCTCAAAGCTGAAAAAAACCTTAATGTACGTGTAGTTTCTGTTATCTCAGAAGGGCTGTTCCGTCAGCAGGATAAAAAATACCAGCTGGATGTGATTCCGGATGATATGCCTGTTTTCGGACTAACTGCTGGTTTGCCTGTTACCCTTGCCGGACTGGTAGGTAAAAAAGGAAAAATCTGGGGACTCGATCATTTCGGATATTCAGCACCGGCAAAAGTGCTGGACGAAAAATTCGGATTTACGGCACTCAATATTTATACCCAGGTGAATGAATTGTTGAACGAAATCAAATAAATTAAAATTTTATAAATAAACAGATAGTGTAGATCCGGAAATCCACTTATAAGCTATTGTCTTATAAGTGGATTTTAATTTTATAGTGCTCCGCCAGGACGATAGTATAGTGCGATGGATACTATGAAATTTGTTATAGCAGGTTCAATAGATATATAGCATATATAAGTATTGCTTCGATCAGAAAACTGTATTTAAATGAGTTTTATGTAATACAATAGTCCGTTAAT
>JAIFMH010000166.1 GCA_020048595.1 Bacteroidota bacterium
ATGCCTGAATCTCAGTGGACAAAACCGAATTATAACTGGGCGAGTGATTACTGACTATGGGTTAGAACCACTACCGATGTTATACATTCAAAACTCTGATACTGTAATTCTAGGAAAAACAGATATGGATGGTCGATTTACAATTAGCATTCCACAAGAAACCGACAGATTGTTGTTTAAAGATGTAGGTTTGGAGTTAACTGAAATTAAATTGAAGAAAGATTGTGACACTGTTGAAGTTGTAATGATGTACGCTGGGACTTATGACTTTATGACCTTAAAGAAAGTTGATAGACTTCGTAAAAAAAGATTTGATAATTTGCCCAATCTTCATTCAGAAGCTGTGAAAAAAGGGCTTTTTCAAAATAGCAGTATTTGTTACGAAAGAGAATTTAAACCAGATAATCCACCTAAACCAGTTCTTGATAGCATTAATAAAGTATATAAAATAAAAAGAAAACAAAACAAAGATACGTTTAAAGGACTTGCTTTAGGTGATACTATTAGAATCCCGTATTATGTACAATTGAGATCAACAAATTTGACTCCATATTCATTTGCTTCTGACAGAGAAACCTTTGATTGTATTATCCAAGGAGTAATCACTGAGAAAAATAAACGTAAAGGTGGATATAATCTAGTATACAGAGTTATTGATTGCCATGGTTGTCATTACGATAACATGGTTATTAATGAACCATATTATCCTGGTCAGGAATTGAAAGTTGGAGAAACTATTAAAATTAACATGAAATATTCTAAGATATTAAAAAACAAATAAATACGGTTTCCAACAAACGCTTTAGCAAATGCGGGTATGCGTAATCGTTGAAACATTTGAAATCTTTATATACATTTGTGCTGGCAGGCAGTTGAGTAACAATTTATTCCCGCACTTGCCATAACTTGTCCCGTGTAACGGGAACTTGTCCCGATTTTTCGGGAGTGTTATCCGTTGGCAACAACCTTAAAAAGACCTTAATGAGAAAAATTCTGACAATACTAATAGCTTTTACATTAGGTTCTTGTACAGCTCAAAATAAACTCAATTCGACAATTGAAGTTACTGCTGATTTAGAAAAATTTGAAAATCTATCAACCTTAAAAAAGGTTTTAAAGGATGTTGAAATTATAGCGCTTGGAGAAAATACACACGGGCTTGGAGAGGTATTTGCAGCAAAGACTGAATTAGTCAAATTCTTACATCAAGAGTTAGGGTTTGATTTGATTCTTTTTGAATCAGGATATGGAGATGCCGCATTAGCCTGGGAGCAATTGGATTCACTAACAGCCAAAGAATTTACAAGCGTTTTTAGCTCTAATTTTTACTACAATTCAGAAGAAATTGAAAATCTTGTAAGCTATGTAAAATCACATGGTGGAAGATTAAAAATCCAAGGGTTTGATTGCCAACCACAGCAAAATTTTCTCATAAAGCGAATGACCGAAATTGCCCAACCATGGGATTCCTTATTGGCAAAGTCGGTTCCATTGGAAATGAGAAGTTTTAATAACCTCTATCAATATGAGAACGACAAAGACACAGTGTCATTCAACAATCAACGAGACAGATTTATTGGCTTTTTAAACAATTACAACACTTTTTTGAATAAAAACTTAAACGAATTGATTAAATCTGGAACTAAAAAGAATGAAATCCTCGCTTTACAAAAATCGAATGAAATTCTTTTAAACACATATTCAAAAATCAACATTGGAGAATTGATGAGTTGGCCAATTTCTGCTAACATTAGAGACAAAGTGTTATTTGAAATAGTAAAATCATACAAAGACGAAAATCCCGAATCAAAAATCATTATTTGGGCACAAAACAGTCATATTGAAAACAAGACAAAGCCGAATTACAATGTAAATTGGATGGGGCATTATCTTAAAAATACCTTTGCCGATAAATACTATTCAATTGGAGCATTTGTCTACAGTGGAAAAAACCTGAACTACAATGGGACTTTTGATTTCGAGCATAATGACAATAAGTATCTTGCTTATTATCTTAACCAATTTCAAAAAGAAAAATATGTATTGGACTTAAGAAAATATAACAAAAACGATTTTACCCGTGAACTGCTTTTAGGAATGGAAAACAATGGAAGCACGGCTGAATTCATTGTTAAAGACAGGTTTGATGGACTGCTTTTTATTAAGTATAGTGATATACCAAAGCTGATTAAAAAACAATAAACGTTTGCTAACATCGGTTTGGCAATATGGCGGCTGAAGTGCTTCTATGAAACATTTGTGCAAGGTTCAACAATAGCAATTCTATTGAACTTTAGTGCTAAAAATCCGCCACATCGCCAAGCCGAAAACCGTTAGCGCAAATTATAAAAATTTTACTTGCTTTATCGGGCTGTGGCAGACCACCTTTAGATAAACCTGCAATAAATCATTTAAAATCCGGGAATCTGCTTTTCGGGCAAGCAGACTCAATTTATCATTTCACAAAACAATTTCCTGACAATACACAACTGTCATTTGCCCTGATACATAATGGCAAGGTTAACTATTATGGCATAAGCCGCATCAACGACACACTTACTACCATCGAAAATAAGGGAAAAGCTTTTGAAATTGGCTCTATCACAAAAGTATTTACGTCAACAATACTGGCAAATTTTGTAATTAATGGTGATGTGGAATTGGACAACACTATTAACCAATATTTTGACTTCCCTTTCAATGATAATTTAAAATTCACATTTCGGGAATTAGCTAATCACACGTATGGATTATCACGACTTCCATCGAATATGCGTTTTGCTGCAATTTTCAATCAAAAAAACCCATATAAAAATTATGATGAGCAAAAACTTGATGAATATCTAAAAAACGATATTTCTATAGACTATCCAAAAGGAAGTAAAAGCGAGTATTCCAACTTAGGAATGGGTTTAGTATCTTATTCATTAAGAAAACATTCCGGCAAGAGCTACGAGAAACTTGTAAAAGAACTTATATTCGATAAATACAATATGACTCATTCCGGCACAGACAGAACAAAAGTTGCCAATATTTTAGTGGAAGGTATTAACGAGAGAGGAAAGCCAACTCCAAACCGGACACCTGGCGCATTAATCGGGGCAGGTGGGATTTACTCTACTGTGGAAGACCTTTCAGAATTTGCAATTGCACAATTCGACAGCAGCAATATGGAACTGGCTCTAACCCGAATTAAAACCTTTAAGGAGAACGAAATCAGAGATGTAGGATTGGGATGGTTTATTATTAACAGAAAAAATGGCAACAAATGGCATTGGCATAACGGAGGAACTGGCGGGTACTCAACCTCAATGATAATAGATGTCGAAAATAAAAACGGAATACTTATTCTGGCTAATATTTCCTCCTATCACAATAAATTTGAGAATATTGATAAGCTTGGTTTTTCATTTATGAAGATGTTAGAAAGAAAATCACTGATGTCCGGGTAAATTTGATTAAAAGCGCTGTAATGCCCTATACATCTCGTCCCTACGGGACTTTATACTTGAGGGGTTACTTTTTATTCTACCAATATACCATCCCTACGGGACTGTCCCGATAGGGACAACATATTGGTAGAAAGTAAATTACATATTGGTTCTTAGTCCCGTAGGGACGAGATATAATTTTAACCGGACACCATTGAAAGAAAATGAACAACAAAGCCGAACCGCTAACACCGGTGATTGGTTTTTAAGGCCGAAAATTATGTTTAAAGCCACGCAGTTGATTACGCAAGGAGGGGAATGGATGTTCTTGGTATAAGTCTGAAGAAAAATGCTTGTTTTTTGCATTGAGCACCTTTTGCTTACCTTTGGTTCTCGGAACATACAAAATCATATTGTGATTAAATCTACTCTTCGAAATGACCTGCTCTCTGAATGCGTACTAAGATTTATGGCCAACCCGTACTGATTTTCTTGCAAACAAAATAACAAAGCTATTAATCTGAAAACTATAATTTAAAATGATCAGTTGCAACAGAACAGATTCCGGAAACAAGGACTTCCAAATGCTTGTCAGGGAACTTGACGAAGATTTAAAGATCCGTGATGGGGATGACCATGATTTTTATGCCCAATTCAACCAAATTGATAAAATTAAGCATTCAATCGTTGCTTACGATAACGGAATACCGGTTGGTTGCGGTGCCATTAAGGTATATGACCATAATACAATGGAAGTTAAGCGTATGTTTGTGGTTCCTCGTATGCGTGGACAGGGAATTGCTTCTATGATTTTAAATCATTTGGAACTGTGGGCTCTGGAGTTAAACTACACGAAATGCCTTTTGGAAACCGGAATAAATCAACCGGAAGCTATTGCAATGTATAAGAAAAACAGGTATAAGATCATCCAAAATTACGGGCAGTATGCAAATGTGTCAAACAGCGTTTGTTTTGAGAAAATTCTGACAGAATAGATTGAATTCAGCTATGATCCTTTCCTATACTTAACAGGCGGTAAAAAATCGCATTACTCGAAGTCGCAAAGCATTGATGTTTTTTCTAACCCGGTTTTTCTAACCAATAATACGAAAATCGATAATCTGAAAATTTTATCGGTGTATTCTTATGCTGATATAAGACTTAATTATACAATGTATATGCACCATGCCTGAAAATAGGTTCAGGTTTCAAAAGCATTTGTAAAAATTGTATTTTTACCACAGCAACAATTCAATTCTGGCAGATGTCAGATGCATTGTTTTTACCACGCATTGGCAGATATTTCCGAAAGCCGGGAAAAAAATAATCTAAATCTTAATGCTATGAACAGGTTAGTTGGTTGTGCATTGTTTGTAATGATGACAATGATTTCAAATTCGCAAACAAAAGTGGAATGGGTAAGCTCTACGCAAACTGAACAATGGAAGCAAAATATAGCGGTTGCTACCACTCCTGCTGATGAGATAAATGATGTTGAGATAAAACTGAATGAAACTCTGCAAACTATTGAAGGATTCGGTACTTGTTTTAATGAAGTGGGATGGACTTCGCTAAGCCTTTTAAGCGAAACGGACAGAGATAATATTTTCAGGGAACTTTTCGCTCCTGGCGCAGGTGCCAATTTCACAATCTGCCGCATGCCGCTTGGTGCCAATGATTTTTCGCGGGATTGGTATTCGTATAATGAGACGGATGGCGACTTCGCGATGAAAAATTTCAGCATCGACAATGATAAAGAAACCTTGATTCCATTCATAAAAAATGCACAGAAATACAATCCGGGATTGAAAATCTGGGCATCTCCCTGGTCACCGCCTTCATGGATGAAATACAACAAACATTATGCACTTAAAAGCCTGCAAAAGGGTATTACAAATAGTACGTCAGAGGAATGGGGAATCTATTTCACCGGACTGGATAATGGATTAAAACCGGAAAAGGAAGGTAAAGAAGGTACCGATATGTTTATTCAGCACGACAAATATTACAAAGCATATTCCTTGTACTTTGTAAAATTTATCAAAGCTTACAAAGCAGAGAAGATAAATATCGGCATGGTAATGCCACAGAATGAATTCAATTCGGCACAGCCTTTCCCAAGCTGCACCTGGACAGCGAAAGGGCTTGCGAAATTCATAGGTTATTTAGGGCCGGAGATGAATGCTTTAAATGTGGATGTTTACTTTGGCACCATGGAAAGACCCAATGAAAAACTGGTGGATACCATTTTAACAGATGTGGTGAGCAGCAAATATATCAAAGGTGTGGGTTTTCAATGGGCCGGCAAAGATGCCATTTCCGGAATTCATAAAAGGTATCCGGATCTTACTTTGTACCAATCAGAGCAGGAATGCGGCAACGGTAAAAATGACTGGAAATACGCTAAATATACATGGGGCCTGATGAAACAATATTTCAACAATGGGGCAAATGCATACATGTACTGGAATACATCCTTACTGCAAAATTCAATAAGCCGCTGGGGCTGGAAACAAAATTCACTGGTAAGCGTAAATCCGGAAACAAAAACCTACAAGTACAACTTTGACTATTATGTGCTGAAACACCTGAGCCATTATATAAAACCAGGTGCAAAACGCCTGTCAGTGAGCGGTAATTTTCAAAATTTGCTTGCTTTTATAAATCCGGATAAAAGCATTGTTGTTGTCCTGCAAAATGAATATGAAACACAGGCCACTATCAGCATTAAAGTTGGTAATGAAATGATAAGTGCGTCAATGGAACCGGATTCGTTTAATACTTTATTGATACATCAGAAATAATTTCGGATAACTTATGATCCGGAAACGACTTCAGGGCGAACCCGGACTAACTTGCCAGGTTTGGCCTAAAATTTATTAACACCACCATCAATTGCTTCATTTTAAATTACATTTGTAAGTATAATAAATCTACAATCCAATCATTATGGCACGAGGAATAAATAAAGTAACACTAATCGGGAACCTGGGGAAAGACCCTGAAGTTCAAACATTTGACACATATAAAAAAGCAACATTTTCGCTGGCTACAACCGAGTATTCGCGCGACAGGGAAGGCAATGAAGTTCAGCATACCGAATGGCATAATATTGTGATGTGGCGTGGGCTGGCCGAAATAGCCGAACAATACCTCCGTAAAGGCGGCCAGGTATATATCGAAGGTAAAATACGTACACGTTCCTTTGATGCTAAGGACGGAACAAAAAAATACATCACTGAAATACAAGCTGATAACCTGGTATTATTAGGCGGACGCAAAGAAGGAAGTGGCGAAAACAATTATCAGCCGCAGTCGTCAAATACAAACGGACATCCGGCGCAACCTGTAGTTCCACCAATTACTGAACCTCCGGCACAGCAAAATGATCATGACGATCTGCCTTTCTAGTGAATGTTACCTGGTAATTAAAACGAATTTATTAAGGTATAGGGAATAAGGTAAAAGTGTTAGTCCCCTCTGAATCCCTATATCTCTGTCCCTCTTTTTCTAATAAAGAGTAGTGCTTTCGAACATAAATTGTACGGGCGAACATTGTTCGCTCGTTTGTTTTCAAGCTTTTACTATCTTTGCATCTTAAAATCAATTACTTCACACCGTGCCCGACCCACTTCCTGATGCGTTTAACGCACTAATTTTATTAAATTTTACAACTACTGATCTGGCATCATCAGCCGGCCTCATTGCCGGATTATTAACATTAATTATTTTGTTGATATGTTCAGCAGCAGCTTCAGCCTCCGAAACCGCATTCTTTTCACTGTCGCCTTCTCAATTGAATGAGATACGCTCATCAAAAACACATGTAAACAAAAGAATTGTTCATTTACTTGAGAATTCGAAATTACTCCTGGCTACCGTTTTAATAACCAATAACCTGGTAAATGTTGGTATTGTTATTCTTTCCACGTTCCTTGTAAATCAATATCTGGATTTCTCCTCAAATCCGCTTCTCGGATTTCTTATTCAGGTAGTAATTATTACTGCATTTTTGTTATTGCTGGGCGAAATAATACCAAAAGTAGTTGCCACCCGTAAGCCAGTACGCATTGCTTCTTTACTGGCCACACCAATAAGCATTATGCAAAAGGTATTGTATCCTTTCAGCAGCCTGTTGGTAAGAACTACCCGGTTTATTGACAGGCGTCATGCACACAGATACCACAATATTACACTCGACGATATCTCGAATGCAATTGATATTACTGCCGATGGAAAGGTGGATGATGAGGATCGTAAAATCATGAAGAGCATAACACGCTTCGGCGATATTAACGCGCGTGAAATTATGAGCCCGAGGGTTGATCTCACAGCTATTGATGATTCACTTTCATTCAATGAAGTTCAAAAAATAATTATTGAGTCAGGCTATTCGCGGATACCGGTTTACAATGATACTCCTGATACAATCACAGGCATTTTGTACATCAAGGACCTGCTTCCGCATCTGGCAGGAACCGACTCTTTTGATTGGAAATCGTTGGTTCGGCCGCCGTTTTTTATTCCGGAAAATAAACCTATCAACGATCTGATGCAGGAATTCCAGGAAAAAAAAATACATATGGCCGTTGTGGTTGACGAATATGGCGGAACATCGGGAATCATCACCCTGGAAGATATTATCGAAGAAATTGTGGGTGAAATAAACGACGAGTTTGATGTGGAAGCTGATAATACTTTCTTTTCGAAGATGGATGATCACAATTATATCTTTGAAGGAAAAACCACCATCAACGATATGTGCAGGGTGTTAGGTATCGACGATCGCATTTTCGATGAGGCTAAGGGTGAAAGTGAATCACTTGCCGGTCTGATACTCGAACTTTCAGGTAAAATGCCAGCCACAGGCGAAACGTTCGCTCTTGGCGAATTTGTCTTTCGTGTTGAAGCTGCTGATAAGCGAAGGCTCAAGAAAGTGAAAATTACTACTCCTGCTGATAACAATGAATCCGGTTAAGCCGGCTTAAGTTAGTGCTTTAATTGCATTTACGAACCGGGTTCCATTCTGCAGCTCAATGCCCGTACATAGGCAATAAACAGTACTTCACTTCGTTTTAACACGTATATAGTTATAAAAATGCCTTTTCGAAAAATCTTGTCATTCCTTTTAAAATTTCACAAATCGGGAATTACTATACTTTTGGTTGCTACAATAACCGGAATAATGGTATTGTCATCCTGTAATAATGAATATACCCCAAAACCACGTGGCTATTTCCGCATAGCGCTGCCGGAAAAAAAATATACCCTTCTCGATTCCATCTATCCGTATGCATTCGAATATCCTGCTTATGCGCGTATCACCAACGATCCGCTTTCGCCCGGGGAACAAAACTGGATTAATATTGAGATGCCGGTTTTTCATGGCCGTATCCATATCAGCTATAAGCCTTTAACCGACAAAAAAAGCCTGATCCAATACACAGAAGATACACGGACTCTTGCACTTAAACATATGGCAAAATCAAGTGGTATCAGGCAGATTACTATTGCTGATCCGAAACGGAAATTGTATGGTCTTGTTTACGAAATAAACGGCCTTGGTGCTGCATCGCCGTACCAGTTTTATCTTACTGACAGCACACAACACTGGCTCCGCGGATCACTCTATTTTGATGCTATCCCAAACAATGATTCCCTGGCTCCGGTAATAAGTTTTGTGAAAACAGATATACAACATCTTTTTGAAACTTTCCATTGGAAGTAAAAACACGCGTTTTATCCGGTTTACCAAAGTATCTCTAAATCTTGCTGTCATAGTTTACAAATAGTTGGTAGTCAGTTCAAAGGGAAATGGTTAATTTCAAATTAAACATGAGCTAAACAATATGTTGTAATTTTGTGTTGTTGCCTGCAATGTATACTCAATATAAAGTCTCTTCCTTCAAATTAATGGGTGAATAATTCTGAATACTTCATTCTGAAAAGGAACGTGCAACTGATAAATCCCATTTTAGGCTCAACCTGCTTGAAGATAACAAGATAAAACGTACTTTTGCACCTCTTTACCAATATAGGTTCAGAAGTGGAAACTAACAGGATTTTCCACCGTGTGAATTTAAACACTTTACCCTACATCTTGTTAAATATCCGTTTTGTAATACCGAAAGCATTTAATTCAACACCAACATAGTAACAGCATGACCAACTACAATCTTTCACATCTTGATGAACTCGAAAGCGAATCCATTTTTGTGATTCGCGAAGTAGCAGCCCAGTTCGAACGCCCTGCAATACTTTTTTCGGGAGGCAAGGATAGTATTGTAATGACATACCTGGCCCGAAAAGCGTTCTGGCCTGCGAAAATTCCTTTTCCATTGCTTCATGTGGATACCGGGCATAATTTCCAGGAAACCATAGACTACCGCGATGAGCTTGTAAAGGAACTTGGCGTTCAGCTTATTGTTGGTTCCGTTCAGGAATCAATTGATACCGGCCGCGTGGTTGAGGAAAAAGGTTTCAGTGCCAGCCGCAATTTGTTGCAGACTGTTACTTTACTTGATAGCATCGAAAAAAACAAGTTTGATGCCTGCATGGGTGGCGGACGCCGCGACGAGGAAAAAGCACGGGCTAAAGAACGTTTCTTTTCGCATCGCGATGAGTTTGGGCAATGGGATCCTAAAAACCAACGACCTGAACTTTGGAATATTTTTAACGGACGCAAACATATCGGTGAACACTTCAGGATTTTCCCAATAAGCAACTGGACTGAAATGGATGTTTGGCAATACATCTATAAAGAAAATATCCCTTTGCCAAGCATTTACTTTACACACGTACGTGAAGCATTTCTGCGCGACGGCGTTTGGCTGGCAAATGCTCCGTTCATGAAGCTGAAACCTAATGAAAAATTAGAAAACAAGGTAGTACGTTGCCGTACCATCGGAGATATTTCCTGTACAGGCCTCAACCTTTCAACGGCCAACTCACTTGAAGAAATTATTTCGGAAATTGCCGCTACCCGGGTTACTGAACGTGGAAGCCGTTCCGACGATTTGCGAAGTGAAGCCGCCATGGAAGACAGGAAGAAGGAAGGGTATTTTTAATAATGTTGAGACGCGATGCATCGCATCTCATTGCAAAGGACGAGATTGAAAAAGAGAAGCGATGTTTGCGAATCAGATGAAAAGAAAAAGCAGGGGGCGATTGAGATATTTTTTTAATAATTTAAAATTCAAAGTGCAAAACCCGGAATGATAGATATTGCACTTGGTACAAAGCACTAAGCACCAATCAAATAAAATGACTGAATTTTCATCCAAAGGATATCTGAATATGGAGCTGTTGCGTTTTACAACAGCCGGAAGTGTTGACGATGGTAAAAGTACCCTTATCGGCAGGCTTTTGTACGACAGCAAATCAATTTTTGAAGATCAGCTTGAAGCCGTTAAGCGTGCAAGTATGCAACGTGGCAATGAGCATATAAACCTGGCTTTGGTAACTGATGGACTTCGTGCCGAACGTGAACAGGGAATTACTATCGACGTTGCATACCGCTATTTTGCCACACCAAAACGTAAGTTTATAATTGCTGATACACCCGGCCATATCCAGTACACCCGCAATATGGTAACCGGTGCTTCTACCGCCAATGCTGCACTAATTATTATTGATGCACGCAATGGTGTTACCGAGCAAACCTACAGGCATACTTATATTTCAACGCTGTTGCAGATTCCTCACATTTTGATCTGCGTTAACAAAATGGACCTTGTTGGTTACAGTGAGGAAGTGTACAACGAAATCCAGGAAAAATTTGTTGCTTTTGCTTTGAAACTCGGGGTTAAGGATTTCCGTTTTGTACCTATCAGTGCACTGCATGGCGACAATGTGGTTGAACCTTCAACAAACATGAGCTGGTATAATAACGGAACTCTTCTTGAAGTTCTCGAAACCTTACCGATAGATCATGATTACAATTTAACCGACGCACGTTTCCCTGTTCAATATGTTATAAGGCCTATTTCGGACGAATACCACGATTACCGTGGATATGCAGGTCGGGTGGATGGCGGTATTTTCAAAACCGGCGATAAAGTAATGATACTTCCCGGAGGCTTTCACTCTACAATCAAAACCATAGAGTTGCAGGATAAACAGTTAGAGCAGGCATTTCCTCCAATGTCAGTAACCATGCAGCTTACCGATGATATCGATATCAGCCGGGGTGATATGATTGTGAAGGAAGACAACCGTCCGCAGGTAAGCCAGGATATTACCATGATGGTTTGCTGGATGAGCCCCCGTCCGCTTCAGATAAATGGAAAGTATGCTTTGAAACATACCACGCGCGATGTACGATGCCTGGTAAAAGAAGTTCATTATAAGGTGAATGTGAATACTATTACCCAGATCACTGATGATTTAGACGTAAAAATGA
>JAIFMH010000095.1 GCA_020048595.1 Bacteroidota bacterium
CTTGGTACTGGCTAAAGAATAGAAATTGCAGTAATTGCATTTATGCTTGCAGAAGGGTATATGAATGTAGATTCCGGCCATGGGTGGTGTGAAAAGTTAATGGAAAATAGTTAACGGAAAATGGTTGGGGAAATTGGTTGAGGGAAATTGAAATCTGAAGTTAAGAGGAGCAACAAAGAAATTAACCAACTGATCACTCATTATTGTCCGGCTTTATTTTCCCTCAACCAAACATATTTTTCATAAATTTCTTTTTCGCCTTCTTTTACGAATGTAAATAATTCGTCATTAAATCCGTTAATGTTGTATAGGATTTTAACCGTTTTCAAATTCTTTCTTACTGCAATAATGTAGTAACCATCTTCATCAGTTTTTGTGACCAACCTCCGTCCTAGATAAATGGAGACATTTTGTATCGGTTTCAAAGTAGTATCGTTAACATACCCTTTTAAAACATAACAATTCTTATATAAATCCCGTTTGGGCAAAGTATAAGTAACATTAAAAATCTTTGAATACTCTTCCAATTTTGATAATCCGACCAACTTTCGTCGCTTATTTACATTTGGTTCGTCACGGATTGGGTCGAACACATTTTTACCTGAGAATGACGTTGACAGTTGTGAGCCATACTCCTGAAATTTACCCTGTTTCAGATTCGTCCTATCCAATAGGAGAGCATATTGCGAAGGTTTGGCCCTACCTGTGCCGGCTGCATTTTTTAATGTATCAAGGTATTTCAATTGTGTTTTTTCGTCGGCATGTTGAATAACCAGGAACAACGTCCGATTTGCTGTATCTGAAATCTGATCCGTTCCCAGCCATCCGTATTTGTCAATGATTTCCGAAACGCTAATGGTATTTATTGAATCAATTTGTCGGATTAATGAATCTTGTTTCCTGACTTCTTCAGATGAGTAGCCAAACTCTTTTTGTAATGAAATTACTTGTTGCCTCGATATCTGGTCACTATAATAGATTTTCTCTAATACTTTAGATAAACTGTCCATAGTTTGGCTTTCCTGTGCATATAAACCTGTTGTGAATTGAAATAATAAAATGCAGAAAACCACTTTCATCTTTGTATATTTTAATTTTAAACCAAGCTACTAATATCTCTAAATCTTACCTGAATCAGAGTTGTTCAGGACCATTTTCCAACAACCATTTCCCTATTTTCCATTTCCCCATTTTTACACTGAGCTTGCCGAAGTGAACTACTTCTTCAGCACAATCCTGAATGTAGTTCCTTTCCCCAGAGCCGAGCTTTTTACAAATATCTTCCCGTTGTGGTATTCATTTATAATCCGTTTCGAAAGCGATAAACCCAGGCCCCAGCCTCGTTGCTTGCTTGTGTATCCGGGATTAAATATGGTGCGGAACATATTGCGCGGAATTCCTTTGCCGGTATCGGCAATATCAATATTTACAATATGTTCTTCTTCATTGATATCAATTGTAATTTTCCCCTGACGCGTTGTCATGGCATCCACAGCATTTTTAACCAGGTTTTCGATAACCCATTCGAATAACTGCAGATTTAATGGCAAAACAATTGAATGCTCGGCAGGCACATTGATTGAGTATGCAATCTTCTGAGAAGTTCGTGTTTTAAGGTACGATACTGAATTATAAATTACCGAAACCAGGTTTTCTGGAACAAGTGAAGGATTTGATCCTATTTTCGAAAAACGGTCGGTGATGGTACTAAGGCGGTTTACATCCTTTCGAAGTTCTTCGATGGTTTCGCTGTCTACATCTTTTGTTTCGAGATAATCGACCCATGCCATCATTGACGATAGCGGAGTTCCGAGCTGGTGTGCTGTTTCTTTTGCAAGTCCGGCCCATACCTGGTTTTGTTCGCTGCGCCTGGCTGTGCTGAAAAGCAAATATGCCACGAGCAAAAATATGCCGATAATAGCAAACTGTATGTACGGGAAATAGCGCAACTGTGTTAAAACATAGGAATCTTCGTAAAAAATCAGTGTTTTACCCTGACCGGCAATACTGATCTCGATAGGATCATTTGCTGCATCCATTTTTTTAACCAGTTGCTGAAAATAGGCTGAATCATGAATCTGTAATGTATCAATCTGACCATATGTAAGCGCCTTGGTTCGCGCACTGTCAGTTACCAGTACAGGCACAGAAGCCGAATTATTTACTACTTCACTAAAAAACGATTCTACCAGGTTATTCATCACCACCTGCATTTCGGTGAACAGTTTTGAATCCTGGTAATAAATGTAATTCACTTCATCTTTATAATACCGGATTTCGATGCGGGGATACTTTGAGAACTCCTTTTTCAGGTATTCGCCCATCCCGGGAATGGTATCGGAGCTAAAAACAGTGTTTGCCTGTGATATTATTTTCCCATCTCCGTCAGTAAGAATTACAGGAATTGATTTGTTGTTCTGAATGATTCTCATGTAAAATTCAGGATCTTCATCAGGTCCTGCTTTTACAAAACGTTGCAGGGCTTCGGCATATAGTTCCACCCTGTTACGCTCTTCCTCCTCAATTTGCGTAAAGAATTTTTGTGTCGAATTCACCAGTTGCGCCCGGGTTTGCAAGGCATTGGCCCAGGTATGGATTTTCATGCGTTCGTCCCGCGCAATTTTTTTAACCAGCACATTTGAATACCAAAGCGAAAATGAAATAATGACTATAGCTGAAAGAAACAGCAGGATTTTCCAGTGTTTCTTACGGTTATAAATATCGTAACGGCTTAATATCGATTTTTTCATTCCTGCATTTCTAAAAAAAGCGATCAACGCTTTTTTATCCTGTAAATTCTTCGGGATAAATGTACAATAAAAACTTTCGTGTAAACAATAACGAGATATTACAGAACAAAATTGCACTTTCCCGTATACCTGAATAACTGAAAGCTTCAATAAAGTTAGCTCAGCACATTAGAACAATCGAACATTTGAACAATCGAACATTTGAACAATCGAACAATTGAACAATCGAACAATTCTCCCGCTCATTGTCTCCTTGTCAACCACTCCCCCCATCTCTCCGTCACCCCATCTCCCAATCTCCCAATCTCCCCCTCACCTCATCCTTCCCAAACCACTCCCTTTCACTCCACCTTCTTATCATCGTCCCATTCAATCACAAATTTCCCTTCTTCCTGTTTCTTTATAATATCCTTCTCTTTATTTTTAATTGTATCGTTCTTCATCCATTTGAATTCCTGCCTTAAAACCTGTTTAAGTTCAACCTTCTGAGCTTTCATATCATTTGATAACTTTTCGCGCATGGCCTTTTTATCATATTTTACAATCGGGTCATCCACCGTACCTGTAAGAGAAACAAAAACTTTGGTACGGCCACGGCCATCATCTTCCACCGGTCCGAATTCAGCCTGGTTATCGAATCCCTTGTTACGCTTTTTAAATTTGGAAGCAACCAGATCGGCCAGCGCTATGGTAAAATGGTAATCGAGAACGTTATCAAAAGTATGTGTTCCTAGAAGCTGCAGATTCAAGGCACTTGATTTTATTTCCATGGTTGGAATATAGATAACCTGGTTGGCAATATCGATCTGGTTTTGAAGAGTGGCAAAACGGATGTCAACCAGGTCTTCCACTTTTAAGAAAGTTGAAAGACTTTGCATCGGGCTGTAATTCACCAGCCTGCCATTTTCGATCCTGATTTCGGCATGCGTTTTTATCGAATTAAGGTCAATATCCAGGTTGTTTTTCATCGAAGCGGCAAAAATTAAGTCAGAAGTAACCAGCCCTTCTAAGTTCTCGTCAATAAGATCATTCTGCCCGAAATTACCAAACTGTGTAAACAGCATTTTAACATTTACCTTCTCGAGCCGTGCCTTTGCCTGCAACAATGAATATTTCCCGGCCTGTGCATTGATATTAGCCTGGCCAGTTACCTTTCCCTGGCAGGTAAGCATGGCTATATCAGCAACAGATAAAATTTTATCGCGCATTTGCGCCACACCTGTTATGCTGGAAGCACTAAATTTACCAAAAGTAAAATTCTTACTTCTAATCTGAAGATTGTTAATGTTGATATCACCCGGTAACCCAAACTGGTATTCACTTGTAGATCCTTGCTGGGCATTCGACAATTCGTCCCAGTCGAACCGTTGTGAGTTAAGAGAACCTGTGATAACCAGGGTTTCGTCTTTAACAAAAATCCAGGATAAAAGATTTCCAAGGGTACCCCGAAGCAGGAAATCGCTTCGCCCGGCCTGAAATGAAAGTTGCTGAAGCTGCAGATCATTTCCGTTAAATGCAAATTCCGATTGTATTCCTTTAATTGGCAAATCATACCTTTTCAATCCAAGGTTTGCCTGTTGAATGCTTCCGTTTCCGGTAAAATTGCTGTTGACAAAATCCTGCGATTCCGGATTATCAATATCTGCAATTCTGCCATCAAAAGCAGCATTCAGTTTCAGCCACCCGCTCATGGATGAAAAGTGTTCGTATTTCAGAAATTGCTGCAGCTCATTCAGGTTAAGGCTGGCAATAAGGTTACATTGTATGGCTGGCGCTGAAAATCCATGCATAATTAATGATCCGCTTACATAACCATCACCCAGTTTTGCTTTCAGGTTGCTGATGGTGAGCGACTCATTTTTTCCATCCTGCTTTACATCGTAAACAACCAGGGCCGAAACATTACGCAGGCTGATTCCTGATTTACGCTCAGCAACATCTCCGTTTTGCATTGCCAGGCGAACATTTACTGCCGGCAAATGGTTATCGCCCAAAACACCCGCAATCTTTGCTGAAATATCTCCTTTACCCTGAAACCTGTATTCGTTAAAGTTTTTTGTGTACCTGGCAGGCACAAGCGACATCATTTCCTCAAGGGTTGATCCGGTGGCGGTTACATCAAGGTTTATCTGCTTCTGTTTCTCGCTGTAAATTAAACTTCCGGAGGTTGTAAGTTTCAGTTTACCTGTTTCTATTTTACCTTTCTGAACGTTGTATAACCCGGTAGTGTTATCCATATCAAGGGTGAGCCACAGGTTTAATTCCCGTTCCGATACATAGCTGATACCTTGAGATTTGAATTCATGAACAAGGATATTTCCTGCCAGATCAAGGGCATACCTGTTGCTGCCGAAATTGCCTTTGGCAACAAATGCGGGGATATGTGTATCCACAAAAGTGAACGAAGCATCATTGATATACTTAACATGAAGGTTATGGATATTTATGCGTTGCAATTCGAAATTGAAATTCCCGTTGCTGTTGCCGCTGCTTTTTTTCCAGAAATGAAAATTGTCGCTGCCATCCGCGTAAACATGCGGGCCTATTTCAACATCGTGAATAGCTACGTTTTTTACGCGGTATTTTTTGCGTAATAAATCGAAGATATTGAAGCGCAATGAAATGGTTTTCGCTGTAAGCAGATAATATTTGGATGGTGTTTTTGTTGCCTCCTTCATCCTCACACCTGTAAAACGCACGGAGGCAAACGGGAAATCCTTGAGCAGGCTTAGTTGTACATCGTCAAGTTGTACTTCGGCCGTAAGGGATTTATTTATCTCAGTAATAAACAGATTTTTTACTTCAGGCCCAAGGAAGCGTTGTGCTAAAAACAGCATCAAAACAACAAAAGCAATAATGCTGATTGTCCATATTGTAATAGCCCTGAGGGTTTTGTAACGCATATTCCGGAAAAGAGGTTCGCACTAACAGTAACGCAAAAATACTATTGTTATTAGAATGAGAGGAAGAAAATGTTACCTGAAGCGTTTTAAACAGAACAAATGAAGCATACTGGCCGATGGAAGTCTACCTCAAACAGAACCATACATAAAGAAAGATTGCGATTTCCCCGGTACTTCAGAATTGAATTATTTCCCCCATACATATGAGCATATAAGAGCATTTTCTGACCCGATAAATGCAATTTAAAATCGGTTTAATTGGACCACACTGCATTATCCGGAGCTGCATCAACTGATTTTGAGCTGATAATAAAGGTTGTACCGCTGTTCATATTGGATTCCACCATTCCCCATCCTTTGCTAAAAACCCAGTTGAATGCGTTTCCAGTCGAGCTTGTGCCAATAAGGGAGCCATCGTTATCATAAAAATAGTAATAGTAATTCCGATAAGTCGTCAGATTGTAGTTGAGGATAGCTTGGTTGATAGTAATACTCTTAGCAGTATCATTCTCAGTGTAATCAACCATAAATTTAGTTGAGTTAACATACTTTCCCGTTTCGGGCGCTACTTTAATGGTCCCGCCCTGTATAATTGCAATATCATTAAGTTCCGTGAAATAATCACCCGAAACAGTTGCTGGCAATATCACTGTAAAATTACCATCAGACTGCATCGCAGCAACAGCTACATTTTCCCCTCCGATGAGTACTCTCAGCATCCCTGGTCCGAAATGCCAGTCAACCAGTTTAGTTCCGCTGGTATCAACCTGCCTGAACTTCACAGTTCCGCTTATGGAATAAGAACTTGCTGTTACATCAGGATTTGGATTGCTTTCGTTATCATCGGTGCATGAGCTTTGAATGATTAAAAATGCAACCACTATAAAATGTAATGACAGAATAGCTGGGTTTTTCATAAATATTCAGTTTAAAATATAACAAAGGCAACAGGGAATTAAAGCTTAATTTGACCAAACCGCATTTGCAGCTGCAGCACCAACAGATTTTGAGTTAAATATTCCGGTTGTTGAGTTAATCATGTATGACTCAACTATTCCCCATCCTTTAGTAAAAGTCCAGTTAAAAACATTGCCTTCTGTCCCTTTTCCGATAAATGTACCATCAAGATCGTAGAAATTAAAAAAGTAGGACCTGTTTATTGATAAATCTGTATTTAGTGTAGACAGCTTGATATATATGCTTTTTGCCTTGCCTAAATCAGTATAATCAACTTTGAACTGTGTTGATCCAAAAAGCCTGACTTCTTCAGGTGTTGCTTTAATTGTTCCACCTTGTTGAGCAGCAATAGCTGACAAACTGTTGAAATAAGTACCAGGTATGGTGGCGGGAAGTTCCAGCATGAAAGTACCATCTTCTTCCAGCACTCCTGTAGCAATTACATCATTTACACCAACAACTGCTTTAACTACTGCTGTGCCATAATGCCATGATACAAGTTTGGTTCCATCAATATCCGTTTCTTTGTGTTTTAAAACGCCTCTGATCGTATAGGTGGTAGCAGTTACATCCGGATATTGGTTACCTGTCAATTCTTTGAGGCATCCGCTTTGCAGGATCATAAATGAGCCTAAAATAAGAGTGACAGGGAGGATAAATAGTTTTTTCATACTGTATTATTTTTTAAATTTTAATTTTTCTGTACGTATTTGTTGTTATATTTCCTTTATTTAACAGGCGAAGCGCTGTTTTGATCAAATAATCCGGCAGCCAGGTTCGATACTGTTTCAGGCTTGATATTTTTCATGCAAAGGAAATGTTTTTTAGGGCATGAATGCAAGCCTTTTTGTGTACACGGTCTGCATGAAATTTCAAATTCAGCTACTCTGCTGTTTTCCGGCAAAGGGAAAAAGCCAAGTTCGCGGGTGGTAGGTCCATAAACAGCAACTACCGGAGTTTTCATAGCTTGTGCCATATGCAACATACCGGTATCATTGGTAAAAACCATCTTTGCCATCCCTAGCATGGATGCCGATCCCATCAGGCTAAGTTTACCGGCCAGATTCAGTGCTGGCGTTTGCATCAAAGTATTAACCTGGTTGCAGATTTCAATATCGCCGGTTCCGCCAATCAAAACAGTAATAGCGCCGGTGTGCCTGCAAAAGGTATCGGCAGCAGTTGCAAATCCTTCCACCGGCCATCGTTTATTTTCCCATTGCGCTCCGGGAGCAACAACAAGCACAGGCCTTCCGGAAGCAATATTTTCCTGCTTTAGAATTTCATTTACTTTTTCGGTTTCGGTAACAGCCGGAAATACTTCTGTTCCATTACCGTCATAACTAACACCGAGAGTCGAAACCGACTCAAAATACCGTAAATAAACAGGTTTGATCTCTTTGTAAATATTAATACCAAACCGGATCAGAAGATCTCGTTCCAAAAGCTTCTTCGAAAATCCCGATACGATTGCACCCGAGCCTGCCGAAATATAAATGCTGCGTATATTTTTCTGAATATCAAGAATGTGGGAGTAGTTGTTTTGCTTTACCTGCTGCCTGATTCTATTCAATTCACCTTTTCCGGCTTTCTTATCAAATGCGATAATATTGTCCAGATGCGGATTATTTGAAAGAACAACTGCGAATTCTTTCTTTATCAGGAAATCTATCTGCGCTGTTGGAAATTTTGCCCGCAAACATCTGATCAAAGGTGTCGTAAGTATCACATCACCAATGGAACTGAACCTGATAATCAGAAATTTATAGTTTGAATCCAAGAGTTATAGATTTGGTTTTTTTATTATTTGCAGGAGGCTGGAAGACGGAAGACGGAAGACGGAAGTTTACCATAAACCACTTTTATCTTAAATAGCTGTTTTGGGCAATTTGTGTTTTACAGTTTTTCAAAATATCCTGATGAGCAATTTCTTTTTTGGTACTTTCTTACTTATTAGGGCTTCTGATTTCAGTCTCCCGACCAATTTCTTCGGGATCAGCGGTCATCTCTTAAAATAACGGTTAATACAAAAAGCTATTGTATGGATAGCGTATCACATGCAGTTTCTTAACCTCATCATACAGCAGTTTCCTGAATTCTTCAATGTTAATCTTCTGCTTAGCCGATATAAAAATTGCCGGAGAGTTCACTTTAGCCATCCAGGTATTTTTAAGTTCTTCGAGCGTCAGATTCTCTTTGGTAGCCGGAGCCAGGTCGATAGGATCTTTTTCCACATGCGAATAGGCGTCAATTTTATTAAAAACCACGATGGTAGGTTTGTCGGCACAACCGATTTCGGCTAAGGTTTGGTTTGCAATCTCAACCTGCTCCTCAAAAGTAGCATGCGAAATATCAACCACATGCAGAAGAAGATCAGCTTCGCGAACTTCATCGAGTGTTGATTTAAATGATTCGACCAGGTTATGGGGAAGTTTGCGGATAAATCCAACGGTATCAGTCAAAAAGAACGGTAAATTTTCAATAACCACTTTTCGAACGGTGGTGTCAAGCGTAGCAAACAATTTGTTTTCAGCAAACACATCGCTTTTACTCAGCAGGTTCATAGTTGTACTTTTTCCTGCATTCGTATATCCAACCAAAGATACCCGGATCATTTCATCCCGGTTTTTCCTCTGGGTAACTTTCTGCTTGTCAATATCTTTCAGTTTCTCTTTCAGCAGAATAATTTTATCGCGGATAATACGGCGGTCGGTTTCAATTTCCTTTTCACCCGGACCGCGCATCCCGATACCTCCGCGCTGCTTTTCGAGGTGAGTCCACATGTGTGTAAGATGAGGAAGCAAATACTGGTACTGCGCCAGTTCAACCTGGGTGCGGGCTGTGGTTGTGCGTGCACGTTTGGCAAAAATATCAAGGATCAGTAAGGGTCGGTCCAATACGCGGCATCCCAGTTCCCGCTCTATATTTCGGGTTTGCGAGGTACTTAGTTCATCATCGAATACAACTATGTCTACATTGGCAGCTTTCACATATTCAGCAATTTCCTGCAATTTCCCGGCTCCGATAAAAGTGCGGGGATCGGGTTTCGGAAGTTTCTGAACGAATCGTTTATCAGGTGTGGCACCCGCTGTTTCGAGTAGAAATTCGAGTTCGTCGAGGTAATCGTGAACTTTATCTTCGTCCTGCCTGCCTGTAACCAGACCTATCAGGACGGCTTTCTCTGGTTTAATATCGAATGGGAACATTTATAAGTATTGGGGTGGCAAAGATACAAACAATCAATTTAATGATTCTGACAGGAATAAGTATTAATTGGAAGAGAAAAATTAATATGTTTTTCCGAAACGTAACCATGCTTTTTGCAACTTTAAGTTTCAGATTACATGGGTAATCACAGAAAGTTGAGGCTTTAGGGCTTTAAAAAGTATGTAGATGAAAAACTAATTTGTTTATCGGGGTTATCACGCAAAATGTGTAACGCATTTTGCGTGATTCCATTATTGCCTTTGCAGCCAGCGCATCAGAAAAATATCTGTCAATGAGTAGCTATTATTCTCGAAAAGCACTAAATCCTTGGCTTCGAGCGCTACTAAAGATCGGTTTACAGAACTGGCACCTCCCAGTTTATACTTTGCAATAAAAGATGATGCATTTGGTTTCTCCAGTAAAGTCTCCATGGCAATAGCCTTTAGAAGTGCATATTGTGAGACAGTCAGAACATTATTATATACCTGGTACAAAGGAGTTCTTTCTTCCAGGATGCGGAAAGTAATTTGTTTTACCTCAGCGGTATCGATATTAGTAAAACCTGAGGAATACAGGCGGTTGCAGATTTCCTGTACAAAGTATGTATGTCCCTGTGCCCAATCGAGTATTAACAATAACGCATTCTGTGAAATTTCCCGCCCGGCTTTCTTAAAATGTTTCAGAATAAATTCCTTGTATTGACCCGGATTAATTTTGTCGAGAAATAAAAATCCAGTGCTCTGATAGAACGGCCTCGCGTATTCATTAAAAAGCGACACTAACATATGGCGGTTACTACCTGAATAAATCATGGTTACATTGTTATTTCCCTGAATATGAGTACGAAGTAAGGCTTCTACATTTTTTTCGGGATAGTTGGTAATCTGTTGGAATTCATCAATAGCAATCACTACCCTTTGTTTTTGTTTTGAGAGATAATCAAAAATGGCGGCAAGGCTTTGTTCAGTTTCGGCTTCAGATTGAAGCGATAATTCGACAGAGGGAGCACCTGAGAGTTCATCGAACGAGAGTTTTGGCCTGAATTGTCCAAGCAATTTAATAATCTGACTCAGTACTTTTTCGGGTTTTGATTCAAAATATCCAACGAGTGCCGTAGAAAGCACATTGATAAAATCGTGCAAATTACGTGTTGCGTAAATATCAAAGTAGTGCAGTGAAAGGTCTTTTCTTTTCCTTAGCTGATAAAAACTATGCCGGATAAGAGCGGTTTTGCCCAATCGTCGCCTCGAAACAATTGTAATATTTCGTTGATTATCAATGGATTCAACAATATACTTCAATTCAGATTCCCTATCACAGAAATATTCTGGCGAAATATATTCAATAGTTGGAAATGGATTCAGTGTTTTCATCCTGATTTGCTTAAATTCAAGACAAAGATAATACTAAATATATTTATTACGCAAAATGCGTTACACATTTTGCGTAATAAGATGATACTTTGGATAGAAAATTATTAGTGTGATTACACAAGTTTAACTGAAAATCAGATTTACAAAACTGTAACTAATTCAGACTTTTTGAAATGATTTCATCAGTCAAAGGATAACAATCTATATTCAATGCTGGTGCGGATTTGTAATCCGCACCCATGGAGCCCTGGATTTGCAATCCCAAATTAAAAACTCTTAAATCCAATAATCTCCCTTACTTCCTTTATCGTTTTTGAAGCACTTTCATGCGCTTTGTCGCGGCCCATTTTTACTACTTTGCCAAGGTAAACATCATCTTTCAGCAACTCAAGAATGCGTTCGCGGAAAGGAGTTGTAAAACGAATCACATCTTCGGCAAGCTGCTTTTTCATATCGCCATAACGGATAGCACATGCATTATAAGAATCTTCGTAAAACTGCAGTGTTTCCTGCTCCGATAATGCCTTCA
>JAIFMH010000011.1 GCA_020048595.1 Bacteroidota bacterium
GTGAGTTTCTGGATATGATGCCCTACTTCATGAGCAATAACATACGCTTGTGCAAAATCACCGGCAGCCCCGAATTTGCTGCCTAATTCATCAAAAAAGGAAAGGTCGAGATATACTTTTGAATCGGCTGAACAATAAAAAGGTCCGGTTGCTGCTCCTGCATAACCACAAGCCGACTCAACAGATCCGCTAAACAAAACAAGTTTTGGATTTACATATTCAAGTCCATTTTCGCCGAAAAGCTGTTTCCAGACATCTTCAGTACTTGCCAAAACTACCGAGGCCATATCAGCCAGCGAATCTTCATGGGGAGTGGTTTCCCGGCTAACGGCATTTCCCTGGTCACCAACCTGCATGGTCTGTAAAATATCAGATGGGTCTTTTCCCAGAAAGAACATCACTACAGCAATAATTGTAATGATCCCGCCGCCGGCAAATGCCGCGGGTTTCCCTATTTTACGTCGGTCATCTACATTATCACTCCTACGTTGATTCAGCCATTTCATACGTGCATAATTTTAGGATAAAAATACAACATTTCAATTCAAAGGAACAGCATAAGTTTATACGCTGCTGTTTTATTCTCCGACAGGTGTTTGATCATAAAAGCGAATTAGTCAACATAAATACAAAATCGTAATTTTCGTTGTAAATTAGTAACTAAGTACGACTTTGAGCGTTTTATTTATGGAAGCGTTCAAAAACTGAGATATCTGTATTAAACAGCAATTTTAAAAAGAACAATGGATAAATAGTAGTTGTCTCACGATTAATTGCAAAGCTTTTGATTATTCCCTGCTTCAACTTGTATATTACCAATGTGTCGGGAATTCATTATCCTAAAATCAAACAAAAAGTGAATCAGTAAATAATGACTGTTAAACTATAATTCGTTCTAATTTTGTAGAATCCAAATCCTGATCAGCATGATGAAACGACTTTTTATTGGTGTACTAATTATATTGTCGACAATTTCCGCCTTTACTCAGGAAGACCCTGATTCGTTATTTTTGGTGGAAACATTCAGTTGCGAAGACGTCGCATTTGATGCTGCTAACCTGATCATGTATTTTGATGCCATTCAGGATTATGACAGTGCCAGTTTTATCCTTGATAACTGGCAGGATGTCTGTGGACAAAGCGAGCCCATACTCAGGGCACGAATCTTATTCGCTATTCATAATAATACCTTTTCTGAGGAAATGTATGATTCCACAATAATCGATCATATGTTAAATTACATGATGAGAATGGATACGTTAAGTCCGTCTTGGTTGTACAACGATTACCAGGATTATTTCGGCAATATACCCTTTAGGGGAGAATATGATTTTTTTACACAAAGCATAGCCGATGAGCTGCTGCAAGAAGTATTTTACGATCCGGCTGAGTTGCTTTTCAGTGAGTTTTATGCCAATGTTTTAACCGATCCGATTAAAGCGATACAAAAGGATACAGTCTATGCCAACACTTTACTAAGGGAATATTACTATCAGCGGGTCGACAAATACCGGTACAAGCCCGATTATCATTACAGTTTCTTCACCGGAATGTGGATCCCGTTCGATAATGCTGCTTTGCTGGGCAATCATTTTAATTTTGGTTTTCAATTTGGCCTGCGCTCAAAAAAGATGATATATAGCTTATCCATTGATGCAAAAGTTGGAAAGTCAAAAAACGAATATACATTTATGAAGGATGGGTATTCCGAGACCACCAGCACCTTTTTGGGGATTTATTTTGGAGTGGATATTGAGAGGGAACTTATTGCATTCGGAAAAAATAAAATAAGTATGCTGGCAGGATTAGGTTATGATGGTTTCGATGCTGTAAAAGTGAATACGGAGGACGATAATCCGGATAACGATAAAAGTCATATGATCAGCTCTTTGAATACAAATTTCGGACTTGGATACCGGCATTTTTTTACCAAGGGTGAATATATCGGATTGCAGGGCAAGTATAATGTTGTAAATTATAGTAATCCGGGTGGTACCAATTTTTCGGGTAACACTTTAACTGTTTCACTTATTGTGGGTGGGTTTTTCAATGAAAAAAAATCAAATGCTTTGAATCAGCTGCGGTATATTGAATAAAAGGTGATGATACTGCTTAATATGCATTAAAATAGCAGAATGAAAAACCAGATATGCATCAGAAAAATGATAAGCAGCGGCTAGATTAACTATTTTTATAGTGAGCCTTGTAGTATAAAATATCAGAAAAGACTGGCAATGATAGAGTCCATATTGAAAAGTCCTGCGTATAGAAATCCCTGGAAAACAAATCTCACAATTCGCGAAATGCCAAAGAACAGATAGCTTTTAAATGGATATTTCAATAAGCTTACAGCCATAACAACCATCGAAAAGGGAGAGAAAGGAAACAATGCAGACACGATAATAAAGGCACCTCCCCATTTGCCGGCTAAATGGATATATTTTCCCAGTGCACGTTCTGAATAAGCTTTGATTCTAGGTCGTTTCGAGAGCCAGCTCCCGATCATGTACGAAAATATTCCTCCAATGTAGGAAAGCACGCCAAGTACTGTCAAAATAAGTAACGGCGAATCGAATTTAGTAGCCCATATCATAAACAGATCAGGAGGTATCATGCCCAGGAGTGATTCTGAAACGAGGAAAGTGATCAGTATGAATGAATCCGGGAAATTCCCGGTCATATTCCGGAAGATACTGTCCAGATCGACCTGGCTTTTAATAACCAGTATTATTGGCACTACCATAACTATATACAGGGCTGCAATTTTTAATGAAGTCCACCACATATACCCATATACTCCTTTTCTTTTATTGGTATGATGGTGCCCTTTCAGCGTGAGCCAGAAGTCAGTGAAAAAGGAGTTCTTTTTGGTCATATTCTATTCATTATTTGAAGAATTTTTTGAACCGGTTAACAGCAGAACGGCAGTAATCCTGGAAATAACTACTGGAAAAAATAGTTAATGTTTGATCCTTATTCCTGGTATTGTTTATACTAAAGGTACAAACAAATCAACCTTTCATTCGTTTGAATCTTTTATTTTTTTAACGAAAAAAAACTGAAAATGAGCCGGGATATAATTAAAATAGCTAAAGGATTGGCTCCCGCTAATTTCTGTTACAGATTATCAGAGCCCCTATTACTCCGGGCACCCATGCACAGAGTGTTAACAGGAATACAATAATAATAGAGCCACATCCCTTATCAATTACGGCAAGGGGCGGGAAAATGATACATAGGATAACGCGCCAGATCGACATGAAAACAGATAGTAAGTGTATGTGTTTAAAAATGAAACAGAAAAATGCTTCACGAAATTACTTAAAATAGTATTAGGATTTCACTTAAGGAGGTATATGTTTCCTGAAGTATTGATAAAACTTTAAAATCCTGATAATGATTAAAAAAAAATACAGCTTTTAAGAGAGATTAAGAGAAAAAGCATACTTGAGTTGTCACCCTGAGAGGTCTTTATAAACAGGGGAAAAACAAAAACCTGCCTTGCGAAAGCCTGGCAGGTCTTTGTTTTAACGGTTTCACATTGTCATGTAAGGCAAATCAGAAACTATTTAAACAGGTAATTTTTAAGTGCAGTTAAAATTAATTGTGTGCAATAAGATCTGGATTCCCGTCAGGGTCACCAATCACAGTACCACTTGTTTTTACAGTACCTAAAAGCAAAAGTCCACACACATGCGGGGCCGCCATTGAGGTTCCGCTTAATGTTGCATAAGCGCCACCTTTATAAGTTGAATAAATGCTGCTTCCAGGTGCGCAGTAATCAACAGGCGGATTGCCAAAATTAGAGTAGGAAGCCCATTTATCTCCGGTTGCCATGGCAGAAACAGTGTAAATACCGACGCCGTTTACTCTGGCTGGGGATACATTATTGGCATTCTGCGATTCGTTACCGGCAGCCAGGGAAACTTTAATTCCTTTTGCAGCCAATCTAAGTATAGCTTCATCAAGTGGCACATAACCCGGTCCACCCAGACTCATGTTTGCAGCATCACCCGATAGAGCCTTTAATGCAACAAAGTCAACACCTGCAATAATAACCGAATAAGCACCTGAGCCTCTTCGGTCGAGAACTTTAACAGGTACAACAGTAGCACCGGCTGCAACTCCAATAACACCTATATCGTTATCTTTAGCTGCAACAATACCGGCACAATGGGAGCCATGTCCATTATCGTCGTCAGCAATTTGTGTATTAGCTATAAAGTTATAGCCCTTGGTTGTACTTACTGTTAAATCGGGATGATCAAGGTCAATACCGGTATCTATGATCCAGGCTGTCTTTCCTATTCCACTGATTGATCCACCTATACGGGTAATACCCCAGGGAGTACTTTCAGCGACTGGAGCTGGTGCTGGTTTAGCTAAAATGGATGGCAGTTTGAGCGTTACCATCATATCGGGATAAACGCCTTTTACTCCTTCAGCTTGTTGTAACCTTGCGGCTTCAGTACTATTCATTTCAACTGCTATGCCACGCACTGCACTGCTGTAAACAAAATCAGGCTCCCTGTAAGGTAGCTGAACAGCAGCAAAAATATTTCGGGTAGTCTGACGTACTGCTTCAGCGCTGACTTTTTCGCCTGCTGCAGCTGATTTTAATAATCCCTGGTCTTCAAACAAAACAACATACTTCCCTTCAATAACCTGGGATGTAGAAGCAACCAAATCTGTTTCCGGATTTTCAATTTTTACAGTTTCTTTCCTTTCGCAGGAGATAAAAACGAGAACTGACATCGCTGCCAGCGAGAGTAAAAGTTTTTTCATGTCATTAAGTTTAGATTAATAAATTAAGATGAATTGTGGGTAATAAATTATATTGGTACTGACATCAAATATAATAAATAAATACATTTGTTAAAAAAATGTTAAATTTATTTTTTTTTATCTAATTGAATGAGCAAGCGGCGGGAAAATGATTCACAGTATTCTCCTCCAGATCGCCATAACAACTCTTTAAAAACAGATTGTGTTTATAAAATCGAAAAAAATTAATTATTGACCAGGTAACTAAGAACTGGAATGTTATTACCTGGTCAATGACAGGGTTTAGAAAGAAAAAAAACAAAATAAAGTAAAAGGATTCAAATATGCGTCTATCTTTGATGTATGCAAAGTCGAAAAGACAATAGTGATAATTATTTGAGCAGTGCTCTGTTTATGGCTCTGTTCTTTATTTTCATTTGTGCTTTTGCGAAAAATAATGATCCTCCTGTTACCAGGTATTCCCATTATAAATCAGTATCCGAAAATCGTATTTCTGTTATTGCGTTAAATGATGCACAGCAGTATTCAACGCCTAAAAACATAATACGTTGCATCGAAAACACAGATCTCAAACTACAAAGTGGTTTTTATAAAACAATCCACGATGACAGATCGATACATCACACATTACTTTTCCTTCAGAAATCAGAACTCCTGATAAAACCTGTTATACTTCTCAGGTTGTATTACCAGTATCACTCCGTTGATACTGACGACTTGCCCGTTTTAAGTTAAACTCCGAACCTTTTAATTCATTTTTTTGCCCTTTCATATGGAAGAGGCATGGTTTTAACTTAAAATTTAATTGTCATGAAATCAATACTATATTCAATGATTGCAATTCTATTCTTTGGAATAATTGCAACTGGCTTTGTAAACAAGCCACAAACACATACTATTCTCATTCAGTCAGATGATAGTAAAATATCAACGCTTACTCTTTCTCAATCAGCCGATATTATTACTAAAAGGTTGCAAACATTTAGCATGGAGAAATTTGAGATTAAAATAATCTCAGGTAAAAACCAGATCCAGGTTGTGTTATCAGGTCATCAGGATCTGAAAGTTGCAGAAAGTCTTATCACCCAAAAAGGCAGACTTGAATTTTATGAAGCCTATAATTATCACGACCTGATTCAGCTTTTAAAGGGTGACAGTACTTTAGTAAAACACCTTCCTGCCGGCCAACATTTTGAATCATCACCAAACATAGGTTGTACCTCGGCAGCTGAAATGAATTCATTTGTTACGTACCTGAACTCTTTTGGCATTGGTGACAAATGTAAGTTTGCCTGGAGTAATTTTTTCGGTGAGCCTGATGTTTGTCTTTATGCATTGCGTATTGAAAAGGAGAATCTCATCCCATTAACAGGCAATGATATTCAGAGTTTTGAAGTGAAATATGATTCGGCCAGGCAAACTGATAACATTGTGTTTAAATTTAAAACACCGGCAGTAAAAGTTTGGGCCGATGTAACGAAACGTAATGTTGGCAGGGCTATTGCTATTGTAATGGATAACAATGTGCTTTATGCCCCTGTTGTAAGAGATGAAATTAGTGGAGGGAATTGTGAGATCTCGGGAGACTTTACTCATGACCAGGTACAATATATTGCAGCAATAGGATCCAGCGGGGAACTACCGGTAAGTTTTACGGTTTTGAAATAAATTATAAGTAGGAAGAAGCCTGTCTCATTGTGAGGCAGCTTCTTTTCTTTTATTTCGTCTTTATTTTCGGTTATATGGAACGTACCTAAATGCTTTGGCCGAGCTGAAACTCTTATTCATAAACCATTGATCAAACAGCAAACCATAAATATCAGCAAAGTGATAATATAAAATGTAAACACTTGATATTGAGCAAAAAATGTCGTATTTTTAGCATGAGATTATGTAAGGACCTTTTAGGTATTCACCTCCACGTTTGCTATATAATTCTGATTTTATCTTCGCAAAACTAACAAAGGTTTTGTACGTCAATCCCACCTTAAAAGTATTAATCTGTTTAACTTTTAAAAAAGGAGGTTGAAAATGAAAACTGCAAAGTGTGCTTCGATTATTTTATGGATTATGTTTTTTGTTCTACCTGTTAATCTGCTTGCCCAGGTTAAAGAAATCCCGATTACTTCCTCATCCAAAGAAGCATTAGATTTCTTTTTAATGGGGAGAGATAAGTCTGAAAATTTTGAAACTGCCGCTGCAGCCGAACTTTTTGATAAAGCAATCCAAAAAGATCCGGAATTCGCAATGGCTTACCTTCTTAGGTCATTTTCAGGTGGAGGCTATAATGTTTACAGGCAAAATCTGGATAAGGCAATCAGTCTGGCCGGCAAAGTTTCGGAGGGAGAAAAATTAACTATAAAGTACGCCCAGGCATCTGCAGATGGCAAAGGGCAGGAGCAAAAAGAAATTCTCGACCAGTTGTTAAAGCTATTTCCATCCGATAAAAGAGTTCAGGAAACAGCAGGTGCATACTATTACTCTATCAATGATTATAAAAATGCACTTGTTCACTATTCCAGGTCAACCGAACTTGATCCAAAATACGCATCGGCTTATAATATGATCGGGTATACCCAATCGGCTTTAAACAACTTTAAGGAAGCAGAAAAGGCGTTTCAAACCTATACAAAATTAACGCCTAATAGCCCTAATGGGTATGACTCATATGCTGAACTTCTCTTAAAAATGGGGAAATACGATGAATCTATTGCACAGTATAAAAAAGCGCTGGAAATAAATCCTGCATTTTCATTTTCTATCGCCGGTATTGGGAACAATTATATTTTCAAAGGTGATTATGCAACAGCGCGAAAATATTACCAGGAATATTTTGACAAAGCCTCTACAATAAATAATAAATTCGGTGCGCTGTTTTTAAAAGCAACATCCTATGTATATGAAGGTAAAATTGCAGATGCAATAAAGGCTTTTGATGAATATAGTGCCCTGGCAGAAAAAGAGAACCTGGCTCCAAACGTAATATGGTCGTATGCATACCAGGGATTTATACTTTGCGAGAATGGAAATCCTACAGAAGGCATAAAAAAATATGAGAAAGCATTTGATTTAATCAGTAAATCAAACTTCCCGGAATCCGATAAGGAAAATCTTGAGATGAATGCCATGTTTTGGCGTTTATATTATCTCACTGTAAATAATGAACTGGATAAAGCATCAGCTGAAGCAGAGAAATGCAAACAAAAAGTTGCGGACAGAAAGAATCCGGGTGAAGAAATGGCTTTAGGCCTCTTTATCGGATTTTTAGAATTTAAGAAAGGAAATTACGATAAAGCCATACAGCATTTTGCAAAGGCTGACCAGGAAGATCCTGTTAATTTGTATTATACCGGGCTTGCGCTTTCTAAAAAAGGAGACAAACAAGGCGCATCAAAACAATTTGAAAAGATATCTAAAAACAATATTAACAGCATGAGCCTTGCGCTGGTCAGGAAACGTGCCATGGACGAATTAAAGAAATAAAAAACAACGATTGTAAGACTCCTGGCTTCTGCATATCAGGGTTGCTGGTCTAACTGTTTACTATCGGCAATACCCGTTTCCCGATCAGTTCAATAGCCTGCATAAGTTGTTTATGTGACAGACCTGCATTATCCATCTGGAAAGTAAATCGCGAAATCCCTCCGAGCGCTTTGCTATGCCTGAGAATCTTCTCTGCTACTTCCTCAGGGCTGCCAATAACCAGGGCACCTGCAGGTCCGGTTTGGGCATTAAAATGTGAGCGGGTAACCGGAGGCCAGCCACGTTCTTTGCCAATTCGTGTGAAGGTTTCAGCATACCCCGGGTAGTAGGCTTCCATGGCTTCTTCAGTAGTGTTTGCCACATAGCCAAGTGAGTGTAATCCTACTTTTAGTATTTCCGGTGAATGCCCGGCTTCTATGCCAGCCGTGCGGTACAGGTCAACCAGGCGCCTGAAACGCTGCGTTTCACCACCAATAACGGCAACCATAAGCGGCAGGCCAAGTTGTCCGGCTCGAACAAATGAAGCGGGTGTACCACCAACCCCCAGCCAGATTGGCAATTGAGCTTGAAATGGCCTGGGATAAACAGCCTGATTTTTCAATGCCGGACGAAATTCGCCCGACCAGTTCACTACTTCATTTTCCCTTATTTTTAACAAGAGATCCAGCTTTTCAGCGAAAAGTTCATCATAATCCTGAAGATTTAAACCAAACAGCGGAAAGGATTCGGTAAATGAGCCACGGCCTACAACCATTTCAGCACGTCCCTGCGAAATCAGATCCAGGGTCGCGAAGTTTTGAAATACCCGAACCGGATCAGCCGCACTTAATACGGTAACCGCACTGCTTAACTGAATCCGTTTTGTCCGGCCTGCGGCAGCTGCCAGAATAATGGTGGGTGCCGAATCCAGAAACTCTTTGCGGTAGTGCTCGCCAATCCCGAAAACATCAAGGCCAGCCTGATCAGCAAATTCCATTCGTTCGAGCAATTCATTCAATGCTATGGCACTGCCATTCCCGATACCTGTATTATTCAAGGGTGCAGCAGCAAAACTATCTATTCCTATTTCCATTTACCGTTTGTTTTTTTTGATGAGGGTCGATAGTATAAAACTAACCATGGCAGGAAAAGGTTCAGAAATAGCTGGAAACGTTTCATTATAAATGAATTTAAAATTATAAGATTGAGCCTGATCCTAATCCTAATTGCTTTCTTATAGTAGCTAGTTCATTCATAGCAGATTCGAGAGAATCGTTTTTATTGATTTCCATAATTTCATGATTATCAGAATCATAGAGGGCTATTCTAAAATCTCTGTTTACTGTATCTGTAGAGCGGTTGCTCCTGCTGAAAACTGTCCAGGTCACAGTCAATTCTTTCATCCCGAATTTCATCTCAGGGTCGATCCCGATCCATTTCCCTGTTGGTATAAAGCCAAACAGGTTGTTCGAAAATTTTATTCTCCTTTTATCAAAATCAATAATTGTACTTGTCGACGAAAAGCCAACAAAGGCTCCCAGTATAACCAGGATTAGCCCGGCTGGATCTGAATAGGTTGCTATTAATCCGGCAGCAAATAGGATGTAGCCGGCGAATGATCCTGACGGGCCAAATGATTTATCAAGCTTGTTTTTATGTATCATTGGGATCGGTTTCAGAACAAACCATTTTCATTTATCATTTCATCCAAAGGTGCCTGCGCAAGATCCCATAATTCAACAATTTTATCATCGTCGAAACGGAAGAAATGCACAAGGGCAATGCCAGGTTCTCCAGGACCAATGGTAACTTTGGAATAAACAGCTACCCTGTTTTCTTCAGCAATTGCAAACCTGATTTCCAGTTCCTTGCCAGGCAAATTAACAGCACTTTCAATCATAGCCTCTTTCAGCGAGTTGGCATCACCTTTAAAATACATGTTGTGATGACGGAATTCCGCGCCTACATATAAATAAAAAGCTTCGTTAACGCTTCCGATAGCTGTAAGCTGCAAAAAATGGATGGCAGCAGCCTTAATATTGTTATTTGAATCGTCCATCTTCACTAATGTCATTGATTTTGAATTGATTAAAAATACATTATTCCAAGTAACTGATCAGTCTGCTTAAAAACTATTTTATCCACAGATCACGCAGATTACACAGATTTTAAATTGCTTTCAGCAGTTTTTAAATGAAATTTGAGCTAAATAGTACACATTTATCTGTAAAATTTTATAAAATCTGTGGCATATATTTGTTTGTCAATACTTTAATTAAACTGATTAGTTACTACTTCAAATATATGGTCTTGCCACTTTTGGCAGATTGCACAGCGCTGTCCAGAATTTCCATCGCAACCACATTTAAACTCAGTGACGAAGGATCATTCGGCGCAAGTTTAATTTTACCCCTGACTACCGAAGCAAAGAAAGAAAACGGATTTTGCGCAATTGCTTTTTCATTTCCTATCGTAAGCAATTGCTCCTGCGCCTGCTCACTTGTCCTGACTTTCATATGCACATTATCCGACGTAATAATATATCCTGTTTGGCCATAAATCTCCATATCTTTTCTGCTCACAGGCCAGTTCCATGAGGCCTGGATAATTCCCTGCATTTTGGGGTATGTAACAATAATGGTTGCTTCGTCGTCAACTTTTGGGTAGATATCCGGTTTTATCTGCTGGGTAATTGCTGTAACTGAAACAGGCCTTTCTCCATTCATAAAATAGCTGATCAGATCGGCTCCATAGCAGCCAAAATCGATAATTGCACCACCGCCATTTAAATCCGGATCAGTGAGCCAATTTGTAAATTCCTTGCTGCATCCAATTTCAATCGGACCTTTATGCCCATCGTGAACCACTATTTTTCGCGGTTCGCCAATCATTTTCTCTTCAATGGTTTTAGTATAAGCATCCTTTGTAACAGGGTACCAGGTTGTTTCGTAGTTGGTGATTATTTCTATTCCCCATTTCTGAGCAAGATCGTTCATTTCCTTAGCCTGAGCAAAATTGATAGCCAGGGGTTTTTCGACCATTACATGTATTTTTTGCGGGGCACAAATGCGTACAACATTTATATGGTCGCTGATGGATGAAAATGCTGAAACAGCTTCCGGTTTTGCTTTTTCTATTAGTTCCCCGATATTGCTGTAAATGTTCTTCCTGTCGAGATGATACTGGTTAACATATCGGGTAACAAGGGCTGTGTCGGATTCAGCAATTCCCACTATTTCAATATCCGGATTTGTGCTGTTTTGAAATACGGCATGAACATGGTCGTGGGATAAACCGATGATTCCAAGGCGTAAAGGATTGTTTCTGACAGATTCGTCAATTGCCTGAGCTTTAAGGGAAATACTAATCATAAGTAATAGGAGGTCTATTATGACGATTTTCCATCTGAAGAAGTTCAGGATCGGATTTTTGTACTCTGAATTCATACGTATCAGCTTTATCTCATGTTTTATCTTAACAATGTTTATATTCACATAAAATTGTCAATCCGGCTGGAGTATGACCAATACAGGCAGAATCAGAGTTATGAAAAGGAATTAAAAAGCTACTCAGTGTTTTTCAACCACTTCGTGCGAGTGCATTATCTTATCGGTATAAGCCAAAAGGACTGCTGAAATTAAAAATACAATGTGAATAACGATTTGCAAAACCGCATCCTGAAGGGGGATATTATGAATATCTATAAATGTCTTTAACAGATGCACTCCCGAAATACTTACAAGTGAAATGATAAGTTTAATTTTTAAAGTACTTGCATTTATTTTAGTTAACCAGTCAGGTTTATCAACATGACTTTCAAACTCAATTTTGCTTACAAAAGTCCAGTAACCGCCAATAAAAACAACTACCAACAGGTTAATAACCATTGATATATCTATTAGTCCTAAAACGGAGAGCATGATGGTATTTTCAGTCAAAGTTGAGAAATCTGTAATCAGATGCCATAATTCCTTCATAAATTTTATGGCATATATAACCGAAGCAACAATAAGCCCCAGGTATACCGGCATTTGCAACCAGCGACTGAAAAAGATAAATTGCTCTAATTTCTTCTCAAACTTTACCATATTCGATTTTCTGGATTTAGGATTAGGATTTTGCATTTAATAATAACTAACACTGCACATTAAGTATTGTTCTTCGTGTTGAATTTTTTAACAGGTATAAAGATAATAATATAAAAAGGAATCTGACATCAAACTGGCAGGATATTATTTTGATGTGCTAAGCTATATTAGCGTCTGAAGAAAAATTTCTATATTGATATTGATTTTGTTCTTTTGTCATGACACAAAAACCAACTTAGCGAAGCGATCTCATGAGCTCCTTTTAAAATAAGCAATGGGCGAATAAAAGGTCTAGGCTTAATATAAATTTTACACAGATGTACGCCTCGGTAAAGGCTCGCAAAACAAGGCTTGAGAACTCGGGAACCTCATTCTGACAGCACGTGAAGCTGGTGTTTTGCTACACACGTTCCCACGCATTTTACCTTCGTCAACATCTGTTGTAAAATTTCTATAAGGCCGGTCCCTACACCCGGATATTTTTGCTATGTTCAAAATCCCGGCTCCAGAATGCTGCCCAAAAGCATAAATTTCCGTAGAAAGGACCGGCATAAGAAAAATGCGTTAGCGGTTCTTGACGGAGGTATGTGCGGATGGCACGTGTGTAGCAATACACAGCAACGACAAATGCTTTGTTATGTGCCATTTTTCATGCCTTGTATTGCGAGAAAATACCTCTGGCTTAGAAACGCATCGTATTTTTATTAAGCCTTGATCTTTTCTTTGTTACTTTACTTTTGCATCAAGGCAAAAGAAAGTAAAACTAACCTATTTATTTACCATGCTTTTTTCTTTTGACCTGTCCTTTCGTCTTGACTCAAAAAACTATGAGAAAAAATGTACCATACAATATTTAGATGCATTCAAGTTCCAGCACATCAAAATAATATGTAGCCATCAAACTTGCAATACTTTACAGGATACTTTTTCGTGCTATTCAAATTTCCAAGAATAGGTTAACAATCATTAATGGCCTTTTCATCGATCAGCTTAAAACCTGTGCCGGATTTTTAAAAACTGCAAAAATGAACAAACTTTCATTTCATACTTTTACATTATCTTTCCATTTTTAAAATTCAACGTCTATGATCTGGTCAAAACGCTGGTTTCAATTTACTGTTTTAATGATACTGGCTTTTATTTGGGGTAGTTCGTTTATCCTGATGAAGATCGGGATGAAGAGTTTTAGCAGCAGTCAGGCTGCAGCCTTGCGTATTTTAATGGCATCGCTGGTATTGCTGCCCATAGCAATAAATAATATAAAAGCATTGCAGCGAAAGGATTTGAAAAGCCTCCTGATAGTTGGTTTTATCGGTAGTTTCTTTCCTGCATTTATGTTTATGGAGTCCGAAACCCGTATTGATAGTTCAATGGCCGGAATGCTCAACTCACTAACTCCGGTTTTCACGTTTATAGTAGGTTTGCTTTTTCACCGGACTGCATTCCGGTGGATGCAGGCCGCTGGCTTGTCCGTTGGACTGGCTGGTGCGGTAGGATTAATACTGGCCGGTGAAGGATTTAAATTAGGTGCCATTAACAGCTATGCACT
>JAIFMH010000006.1 GCA_020048595.1 Bacteroidota bacterium
TGATTTGGGTGTCCCAGTGGCGAAGTCAGGAAAAAGCAGTATTCAGGAAAACAAAAAAGGTACAAAGTTCAGAACCTGCTAAGCGGGATTTGTAATCCCGCTCCAGGGAGTCAGGAATTTGCAATTCCTGTTTTTACAAAATAATAAGTTGCTTTTACTTTGTCATAAAAAAGAAGTATTCCGGAAAACAAAAAAGGTACAAAGTTCAGAACCTTGTACCTTTTTAAATGTAATATTAGACCGATTTATTTGCCGCCCGGTGTTGTTGGTTCAACGGCACGGGTCGAAGCAACTGATATAACCAGGTTGCTCATCACTTCAAGAACTTCGATATTAGGAATCTTAATATCACTTATTCTGAGGCTATCTTCAATTTCCATTTTCGAAATATTGATAACGATTTCTTCCGGCATATGCTCAGCAAGACCTTTAACTCTCATCTTGCGGAATTTTTTTACCAGTTTACCTCCACGCAATACTCCGGGTGAATTTCCTTCAACACGGATAGGAAGGCTTACAATAATTGGTTTTCCGGCAGTTACCTGCAGAAAATCGGCATGTAAGGTTTTGTCCGATACCGGGTGATACTGAACATCCTGAAGAGTTGCAGTGAATTTTTTGCCTTCGATGTCAAGGTCAATCAGGTAAGTGTAAGGAGTGAAAATGATGGTTTCAAGCACTTTTTCCTCGATTGCAAAATGAAGTTCTTCCTTACCACCGTAAATTACGCATGGCACCTTGCCACTGGCACGGTTCATTTTCGCATCTTTTTTCCCTACGTTCGCGCGAAGCGAACCGCTCATAGATACTGTTTTCATTTGATTTGATGTTTAATTGTTATTATTATTTGATGTTAAAAAGAGACGAAATGGATTCGTAATTGTGAGCCCGTTTGATAACGTCAGCCAGTAAAGTAGCTGTAGTAAGTACTTTTATCTTGGGATTCTCGTGTTTTAACGGAATAGTGTCAGTTACAATTACTTCGGTAAATGCTGAATTGACAATACGGTCGAAAGCATCACCTGATAAAATAGGATGGGTGCAAAACCCACGTACACTCGAAGCACCGTTATCCAGCATAATCTGAGCCGCCTTGGATATCGTGCCACCAGTATCGATAATATCGTCGAGTAACACTACATCTTTACCTGTTACATCCCCAATCAACGACATGGAATCAACCTGGTTAGCTTTCGAGCGTTGTTTGTAACAGATAACAAATCCTGTATTCAAAGCTTTCGCATAACTGGCTGCCCTGCGTGTTCCTCCTGTATCAGGCGATGCAAATACCAGGTTCGGAAGATTCAGTTTTTTGATATACGGTAAAAATATGGATGATGCATATAAATGATCGACAGGAACGTCGAAAAATCCCTGTATCTGATCCGCATGCAGATCGATGGTTATCATCCGTTGTACTCCGGCAGCTGTAAGCAGATTTGCAATAAGCTTGGCCGAAATCGGAACGCGTGGCTTGTCTTTCCTGTCCTGGCGGGCAAATCCGAAATAGGGTATTACAGCTGTAATTGTCCTTGCCGAAGCTCGTTTGGCAGCATCTACCATAAGCAAAAGCTCAAGTAGGTTTACTGCCGGGGGAAATGTGGACTGAACAATGTAAACATCATTGCCCCGGAGATTCTCCTCAAATGAGATAGTAAATTCACCATCACTGAAAACAATAACCTGAACTTCCCCAAGTTTTGTTCCAAAGCTAAGCGCAATATTCTCGGCAAGGTATCGTGTAGCCCTGCCTGAAAAAATTTTTACCTCATGTGCCATGTCCGGTGGATTTTTTTGATCGAGCGGCAAAGGTATGATTTTTTTGGTTTCTGCAAAGATAATTTAATGCTTCTTTATGTATAAAGTTGATTATTAGCAGTATAAATATTTATTGTCCGGAATGTATTTAAATCATTTATAAAAATAGTATTGGCTCGAATACTTTTGTAAAGTATCTTTGGGCTTTACAATACTGAATTGTGTACGCAATAATTGATATCGAAACCACCGGCGGCAATGCAAGCCGGGAACGGATTACGGAAATAGCCATATATATTCACGACGGGCAAAAGGTTGTGAATGAATATTCCACACTTATTAATCCTGAATGCAAAGTGCCTCCTTTCGTTGCCCGTCTGACAGGTATTTCTGACGAAATGCTTGTGAATGCACCTAAGTTTTTCGAAGTTGCGCGAGAAATAGTTGAAATTACAGAAGGCTGCACTTTTGTAGCTCATAATGCTCCCTTTGATTATAGTTTTGTAAAACAGGAATTTCTGAACCTGGGTTATAAATACAAAAGACCTGTATTATGTACTGTTAAGATGTCGCGTAAGTTACTGCCCGGATATGCTTCTTACAGCCTGGGAAATCTTTGTAACAGTTTAGGCATTCAGATAACTTCGCGCCACCGTGCTTCAGGCGATGCTTTAGCCACAGTAAAGCTTTTTGAGCGTTTACTGAGTGTTGATCCAACCCTGAGCCAAATCCCGACTGATGGACTTCATCCTACTCTGGATCGTTCCATCTTCAGCAGATTGCCGACAACTGCAGGTGTTTATTACTTTCACGACGAGAAAGGAAAATTGCTTTATATCGGGAAAAGTAAAAATATACATTCCAGGGTTTTGTCGCATTTTCAAAACAGCACTACCAGCAAAGCCATCGAAATGCGTTCGAATACAGCAAGCATCAGTTTCGAAGAAACCGGTAGCGAGTTGATTGCCCTGTTGCTTGAATCGGACGAAATAAAGAAACACAAACCATTACACAACAGGCTTCAGCGTCGTACACTATATAAATATGGATTGTATTCGCTGTTTCTTCAATCAGGATATCATGTTATCCAGATTGAAAAGATAAAATCAACAGGCAGACCGCATACTGTTTTTGCATCCTTTGACGAAGCATTGGTATTGGTTCACGAAATTGTTGCAAAATACAATCTCTGCCAGAAGTTATGCGGATTGTATCAGAACCATGGAGCTTGTTTTCAGCATTCCATTGGTCAGTGTAGCGGAGCCTGCATTGGCGTTGAGCCGGCAAATGTATATAACCTTAGGGTTGAAGCAGCATTAAAAGAATTTCGCCACAAATGGACCGACATGGCAATTATTGACCATGGACGTAATGAAGATGAAGTATCGGTGGTGCTGATTGAAAACAATGTTTTTGCCGGTTTTGGTTGGATGTCCAAAGAAAACAGCTTTAATGATCCTTCCCGGATAAAGGATTGCATAAAGCCATATAGCGATAACCGCGATGTGCAACAGATCATCAAAGGATTTCTGAATACTGGGAAAGCATTGAAAATTATCCGATTCTAAAACGGACATATTTTCCCTTTTTGGAACACACTTTCTTTTTTACTGAATCAAATAACTGGTCTCAGGTAATATTAACAGATTTATAACATTTTATATCTCGCTGCTAATCTGCCTGTTAACAAAACATGGCATAATTAACATGTTTTCCTCTTTAGTTTTTCCGGCATCACCTGCTTTTTAGCATGATTTTTATTCAATGTTAAGGGAATCAGTTGTTGATTAGTAACAATAAAATATTTCTTTTGGCAAAGGGGAACACAGTGAAATGCTGTGAATTGAAAAAAGCGGGTGGAAACTCCCGCTATTTTTTTGCTTTCTGATTTCAGTATAAGCAATCATTACCGCATATGCTTAAATCCGTTTTCTATAGAGGCTGAAATGCGCGTAAATACTTCATCAAAACTTCCCAGACCGTCTATTTTAATAACTCCATGCAATTGATTGTATTTTTCAATTACCGGAACTGTTTTGGTTTCGTGTTCCTGCAACCGCTTCACAATTTTAGCTGTGCTGTTATCATAAGGCATGCAATTAGCGGTTTTGCTTCTTTCATCAAGCCGGCTGATAAGTTCCAGGGTAGGAACTTCGATCTCTATAATTTTTGAAATAGATGATCCATATTTCTTCAGCAAGCCATCCAGGATATAGGATTGTACCAAAGTTCGCGGAAAGCCTTTAAATATAAAACCTTTAACACCTTTGGAGTTTGCCAGTTTTTTTTCGATAAGCTGAACCACGATTTCATCGGGCACAAGCTGACCATTTTCGTAGAGATCTGTGATTTTGCGGCCCGTTTCCGAATTGGATGCAATTTCCTGCTCAAGCATGGCTCCTGTAGCCACATATTCAAGACCGAATTCCTTCGCAAGCGCTTTCCCCTGTGAACCGCGACCTGAGCCCGGATATCCGAAGAGAACTATGTTAAACAGGCTTTTACTCAGTTCATGATTGATGATTTTTGTGATCGCCAGGTTTACATTTTCAATATTGTCGATCCCGTTCACCTCTATATATATGCCTTTATCCCTGTAAAACTGCAGTACAGGCAATGTCTTCTCATTATATTCCTTCAGCCGGTTGCGGATAACCTTTTCGTTGTCGTCGCTCCGTCCCGAAGTTTTACCTCTGTTCAGGAGTCGGGCTACCGATTCTTCTTCCGGAACGGCCAGACTTATCAGGCAATTTAAAGAAGTATTCAGTTTCAGCATCAATCCTTCGAGGATATAAGCCTGAATATAGGTTCGTGGAAATCCGTCGAACAGGAAACCATTGGAATCAGGATTATCAGTGATTGTTTTTTCAATGATCTGAACAATAATTTCATCACTCACCAAACCGCCCGAGGCAATACTGCTTTGCGCTTCCAACCCCAGCCTTGACTTTTCTGCAATCTCCTTTCGTAAAAGATCACCAGTGGAAATATAAAACAAGTTGTATTTACTGATAAGGAATTCCGACTGTGTTCCCTTTCCTGCGCCCGGAGGGCCAAATAACGCTATATTCAACATAAAGACCTGGTTAAATAATATGGTTATGTATTGATACCGGATTTAGAATATCTCAGTTATCAAAAAAACATTACCCAAAACTACAAAAAAAAGCCGCCCTACAAAGAAGCGGCTTAAATAATAATTTTATCGGGGTTATTCGGTTACCAGCGGTGCTACTACTTTAGCAGCAGCCAGTGCTGAAAGTTCTTTATCGATATGGAACAAACTTCCCGCTCCGTTACCTGCCAGTTTCATTTTATCCAGAATGCCATGCATGGTACTTTCTTCTTCAATCTGCTCATTAATAAACCATTGAAGGTAGCTTCCTGTTGTATAATCTTTACTATTCAGTGCCACTTCGTACAAATCGTTAATTGATGCGGTAATAAATTCTTCGTGAATCATTACTTTTTCAAAAACATCCAGTAATGATTTGTATTCTTGTGTAGGATTATCCAGAGCTAGTAACTTACTATATCCATTCCTGTCGTTCAGATAATGCACAAACTTAAGCTGGTGCATACGCTCTTCGTCTGTTTGCTTGTAAAGAAATGCTGCAGCGCCCGGATATCCGTTTACCTGGCACCATGATGCCATAGATAAATATAACCTTGAAGAATGTTCTTCATTCTTAATTTGGTTGATAATTGCTTTTTCGACTGCTTCTTTTATCATGACTTTGTGTTTTTAATTAGGTTTACCTTTTCATTATAGAGACAAGGCGAAGGGCGATCGGACGAGAGGCGAAGTACGTATTTTCGCAACAGCCCATTTATTTGTTCTTACTGGTTTTTGAGAGCTTCGGCACCACTTACGATCTCCAGAATTTCCTTGGTAATTGCTGCCTGCCGGGCTTTATTATAGGCGAGGTTGAGTTCCTTGATAAGATCGCCGGCATTATCAGTGGCCTGATGCATGGCCGTCATTCGTGCTCCATGTTCGGAGGCATATGAGTCGAGTACTGCTTTGTAAAACTGTATTTTAAGCGACCTTGGAATTAACTCCTCTACAATTTCCTCCTTTGAAGGTAAAAAGATATAGTCAGTATTACTTTTCGAAACAACAGCCGTCTGAGCCGGGACTTCAACCGGGAGCAACTGTTCAACAGTTACACGCTGAACAACAGCATTCTTAAACTGGTTATAAACAATATCAATCCTGTCGAATTTCTTATCTGCAAAGGCTGACATAACTGATAACGCAATTACAGATACGTTTTCGTAAGTAAGGCTATCAAATACAGCGTCATGAGAGGAAATTACATTGTAACCGCGTTTGCTGAAGAACTCGGTCCCTTTACGTCCGATTGTGAGCACACTTACATTACCGGCTTTAAATTGCGAAGCGTAATCAACCTGCATTCTTTGAGTTGCCGTGCGTAAAATATTTGTGTTAAAACCTCCGCAAAGCCCGCGGTTTGAAGTAAGCACAACGATAAGTACCTTTTCGGGATTACGTTGCGCTGAATATAAATTACCATCACCCGAATCGAGACTGGCACTCAGGTTTTGCAGAATATCCTTCAGCTTGGCTGCATAAGGACGCATTTTCAGAATTGCGTTCTGCGCCCTGCGTAACTTCGACGCTGCCACCATTTTCATGGCGCTGGTGATCTGCTGTGTCGATTTTACCGAAGCGATCCTTATTCTGACTTCCTTTAAATTCGGCATAGAATTAAATTAATCACTGATTGCTGTTTTCGTTCATGCCTGTACTGGCATTTATATCTATTTAATGTATTTTGCTGCAGTTTCTTTTGCAATGCTGTCTATTTTAGCCAGAATCTGGTCGTCAAGCTTGCCTTGCTTAAGATCGGCGAGCAACTCTTTGTGGCTAACCTCAAGGTGATGGAGAAATTCCGTTTCAAAATCATGGATCGATTTAACAGGCACTTTCTGTAACAAGCCACGGGTTCCACAGGCAATAATCGCAATCTGTTTTTCAACAGGAACCGGTGAATACTGAGGCTGTTTCAGAATTTCAACATTACGGGCTCCCCTGTCGAGGATATTTTTGGTAGCTGCATCCAGGTCGGAACCAAATTTTGAGAATGCTTCCAGTTCGCGGAATTCAGCCTGAGCCAGTTTTAGTGTTCCGGCTACTTTTTTCATTGCTTTGATCTGGGCATTTCCACCAACGCGTGATACTGAAATCCCTACGTTAATAGCCGGACGGATACCGGAATTGAAAAGCGTTGTTTCGAGAAATATCTGTCCGTCGGTAATCGAGATTACATTGGTAGGAATATAGGCTGAAACGTCGCCGGCCTGTGTTTCAATGATAGGCAGTGCTGTAAGTGAACCTCCGCCTTTTACCAAATGCCTGATGGATTCAGGAAGGTCGTTCATCTGTTTTGCAATTTCATCACTCTTGATGATCTTGGCAGCACGTTCGAGAAGGCGAGAGTGCAGATAGAATACGTCGCCAGGATATGCTTCGCGTCCCGGTGGGCGACGCAGCAACAAGGAAACTTCGCGGTAAGCAACAGCCTGTTTAGAAAGATCATCATAAATAACCAATGCCGAACGTCCGGTATCGCGTAAAAACTCGCCGATAGCAGCACCGGTAAAAGGAGCATAAAACTGCATGGCAGCAGGATCGCTGGCAGTAGCCATAACGATTACCGTGTATGCCATTGCACCATGGTCCTCGAGTGTTTTTACAATGTTGGCTACTGTTGAACCTTTTTGACCGATAGCTACGTAAATACAGAAAACGGGTTCACCTTTATCGAAAAATTCTTTCTGATTTATAATGGTATCTATGGCAATAGCAGATTTCCCAGTCTGGCGGTCGCCGATGATAAGCTCACGTTGTCCGCGGCCGATCGGGATCATAGCATCAATAGCTTTAATACCGGTTTGTAATGGCTCGGTTACCGGCTGCCGGAAAATAACACCCGGAGCTTTACGTTCGATAGGCATTTCGAAAAGTTCACCTTTAAGTTCACCTTTGCCGTCGATAGGTTCGCCAAGTGTATTGATAACACGACCAAGCATACCGGCACCAACACGGATGCTGGCAATACGTTTGGTGCGTTGTACCTTATCGCCTTCTTTTATATTCTTTGATTCCCCTAAAAGCACAACGCCCACGTTATCCTCTTCGAGGTTGAGCACAATACCTTTGGTGTCGGTTTTAACAAACTCAACAAGCTCGCCCGATTGTGCATTGGTGAGGCCATAAACACGGGCAATGCCGTCGCCTACCTGGAGCACAGATCCGATTTCTTTTATTTCGGCTTCAGTTGTAAAACCGGCCAATTCCTGCCGCAGTATTGCTGTTACTTCTGCGGGTTTAATTTCTGCCATAGTGGTTATTAGTTAATGGTTAATGGTTATTAGTAAATGGTTGTTTTAACTCCCATATCCTAATCCCTAAAACCTCTTTTTAAAATCCTCTTACAAACAGATTTTTTTCAAAATCCTTTTTGAGTTGTTTTATTTTTGTTGCTATACTCTGATCGAGCTGGAAATTATCAAGATTAATAACAAAACCGCCTAACAGAGCCTCATCGGTTTTTTCAACCAGTTCAATTTTTTTATTAGTCACTTTCTGTAAAAGCTCCAAAATACTGGTTCTATCCGCAGCAACCAATTCAACAGCGGATGTTACATATGCAGTTTTAATTCCTTTGGAGGCTTTATAAAGGTCAGCGAAAGCTTCGGCAATAGAGGGCAGATAGCGTTCGCGGCGCTTACGAATCATAAGGGTCATAAAACTGAGAGACATCTTATGCATTGATGTTCCAAAAATCTTAGTAACCACTTTAATTTTTTTATCCGCATTTATAACCGGATTTTGAAGCATCCGAACAAAATCGTGGTTCGATTCACAAACATCTCCGAGCAGCGTCATATCCTCATACGTATTTTCAATGATGCCTTTTTCATCGGCAAGGTCGAAAAATGCAGCAGCATAACGTATGGTTATTTTTGTATAACTCATTTGAGGGTTTTAAGATTCTGCTTAATTTATTTTAATTTCTTTAAGAAGTTTCTCGGTAAGCAGATGTTGTTGCTGCTTGTTTTCCAATTCCTTCCCAATTACTTTTTCAGCGATTTCAATTGAAATAGTAGCAATCTGATTTTTCAGATCGTTGATAGCTGCCATTTTTTCGAACTGAATATTTTCGCGGGCATTTTCTAAAATTCTGGCTGATTCTTCATTTGCTTTAGCCCGGGCTTCATCGAGGATAGCTTCTTTTACTTTACGCGCATCACGCATTAAAGCATCGCGTTCGTCCTTGGCATCACGAAGCAATTGCTCGTTACCGGCTTTTAACTGAAGCATTTCTTTTTTTGCATCGTTAGCAGCTTCCAACGCTTTTTCAATAGAATCTTCCCGTTGATGTATGCCTTTCATGATGGGCTTCCAGGCATATTTGCCAAGGACAAACAAAACCAGGCTGAATGAAACCAACATCCAGAATATCAAGCCTATACCAGGAGTTACTAATTGCATAGTTCTGGGTATGAATAGTTTATATTTTGTTTACTTTGTGATCAGTTGAAAATTAATCAACCACCGCATCCCTGCCAGGTGCAGGGATACAGCAGCTGAAAATTTGTTTTTACAGGAACAGGATCAACAGACAAACCACGATAGCGAAGAAAGCAACACCTTCGATAAGAGCGGCTGCAACAATCATGTTCGAACGGATATCGCCTACGCTTTCAGGCTGGCGGGCAATGGATTCGAGAGCTGATGCTCCGATTTTTCCAATACCAATACCTGCACCGATAGCTGCAATACCAGCACCAATACCAGCACCCATTTTTGCAACGGGAGCAAGATTTGCTGCTTCTTGTAATAAAACGCTTAAGAGTGACATAAGAATTGAATTATATGATTAATAAAAGATTTAGTGTTCAGTAGTATGTTCTTCGGTATGAGCGTGTTCTTCCATAGCCATTCCGAAGTAAATGGATGAAAGTAATGAAAACACATAAGCCTGGATAAATGCTACCAGCAATTCGAGAAGGCTCATGAATACCCCAAAAGCAATGGAGAATATGGAAACTCCGTATCCTGCAACAATGTTCATGTTCCCAAATATAAAGATCAGGCTCATGAAACCAAGCAGAATGATATGGCCTGCTGTCATGTTGGCAAATAAACGGACCATTAATACAAATGGCTTTGTTATTAATCCTACTATCTCAACGATAGGCATAAGCGGAATCGGAAATTTTAGCCACCATGGAACTCCAGGAGCATTAATGATGTGAGTCCAGTAGCTTTTATTTCCATTAAATGATGTTATCACAAAAGTGAAGAGTGCCAGCACCATGGTAACGGCAACGTTACCGGTAAGGTTAGCTCCTCCCGGGAAAATGGGGATCAGGCCCATAAGGTTATTCAGAAAAATAAACCAAAATACTGTCAGCAGGAAAGGCATAAAACGGGCGTAATTCTTTTTACCTAAACCGGGAATAGCTATATCGTCGCGCACAAAAAGTATGATGGGCTCAAGTACAGATTGAAGACCTCTGGGTGCCGAATTTGGATTTTTCTTATACTTGTTACCTATTGAAATGAAGATAAAGCATAACAGGAGAACACTAATAAATAGTGACAAAACATTTTTGGTGATAGAAAAGTCAAGAGGTAATTTTGCTGAGGCATCAATAGTTTCACCATCCTCCATTACTTTAACAATCTTTCCCTCATTTTCTCCTTCCATCATTAACCTGTATCCTCGGTATGCTTCGTGACCATGGTGAAAATGACCTGAACTGAATGAAACCAGTTTGCCATTATCAAGCAAAATTACAGGCAAAGGAATTGAAAGATGAAAATCGTTGTATGTTAATATGTGCCATTCGTGTGCATCTACAATATGATCGATGATCATTTTACCTGCATCAAATGCTTTTTTGGTTTCAGCTTTTTCGTGCGATTGCGCCTGCTGATGCGTAGTTGTTTCGTTTTCGGTATTTCCATACGCAACCCCTGTAATAAACAAGGCAACTAATACGAACTGTAACCTGACTGTATCTAATAACTTCCTGATCATTAGCCTATTTTCGAATTGGATTGCAATATTACTAAGATTTCATGGAATTAACCTTGTATTCATTCCAAAATTACGAAATTCTTTCAGTTTTCCTGTATTAAATTAAAAATTTCACTGGTGAATATGAAGAGGGATTTAAACAGCTTTCATAATGTCGGGAAATCAATGATGAATAACCATGAAAAAGGGTGTATCAAATTTGTTCCGATATTTAAAAAACAACAAAAGCAGAATCCGGTATGAATAGAATAAAACTGATACCTTTGTTAACCGAACAAAATAGTATGGAATTTACAGTTTTCTCAGATGAATCATTTATGCGGGAGGCATTAAAAGAAGCCCGCATAGCACTTGGCAAGGATGAAGTGCCAATTGGTGCTGTAATTGTTTGCGAAAACCGTATTATCGCCAGGGCGCACAATTTAACCGAACAACTGAATGATGTTACTGCTCATGCCGAAATGCAGGCTTTTACTGCGGCATCCGGATTTATGGGCGGTAAATACCTGGAAGGATGCACCTTATACGTTACCATAGAGCCATGCGTTATGTGTGCCGGAGCTTCATTCTGGAGCCAGATAAGTAGAATTGTTTACGGAGCCGGTGACATAAAACGTGGTTATTCGTTGCTAAGTTCCTCGGTGTTGCACCCACGCACCAAGGTTACAAGCGGTGTACTTGCTGATGAATGTGGGGAGTTGATGAAGGATTTTTTCAGAAAAAAGCGCTAATTAACGGAAAGAAATCAGGGATTTATTACCACTTTTTATAACTGGTTTAAATTTTTATACCAAACCTTCACGGGAAGTGTACTTTTGCACAATACTT
>JAIFMH010000230.1 GCA_020048595.1 Bacteroidota bacterium
TCCCATATTTGCATAAGCATCAAGTACATACGGAGTCATTGCGGATTCCGATCCTCCAGCCAGAATTACATCTGCAAGGCCTCCACGCAAAAGTCCAAGTGCAATTCCAATTGAATGTGTACCTGTTGTACAAGCTGCCGAAACACCAAGGTTTGGCCCATGAATTCCAAGAACCATTGCCGCATTACAAACCGGCATATTTGCTATAACTCGTGGCACAGTCAAAGGATTAACAGAACCAGGTCCCATTTTCAGAAAACGGATATGCTGATCTTCCAGATTGGTCATATCACCGGCAGCCGATCCGATTACGCATCCGATCCTGTCCCGGTCTTCGTTATCCAGATTCAACCCGGCATCTTTCACTGCTTCAATTGCTGCACTTGTAGCAAGCTGAGATACACGTGCCATTTTGCGCGATTCTTTGCGATCGAAATAATTTTCGGGATTATAGCTTAGAACCTCGGAGCCAACCTGGCTTTTATGACCGAACGGATCGAAAGCCTGTATCCGTTTAATTCCTGATTTTCCGGCTACCAACGAATTCCAGAAATCATTCCGGTTACAACCTATTGAAGTAAATACTCCTATACCAGTTACTACAACTGCTTTATTTTTATCCATAATAGTATGGGGCCTTAATAATATAATGAAAACTTCAGGGATAAAAGTACTAAAGTTGGACAACCTGGCAAAGCGTTACCAACCTGATTTGAAAAATTAAGGTTGAGAAGTTTCAGTCAAAGCCAAAGAATACTATAATAAGACTAGATTAATAAGATCACAAAATGAGTTTTCCTACTTTCTTTTTTTATCCTGTCCCTTAAATGTTTTATCGCCTTTAGTCTTAGGCTTTTTATATTTTAATGCTAATTCCCGTTTGTAAGATCCGCCTTTGTTTGTTTTTTTATTCTTGTCCTTTTTTTCGTGAAAACCCGGAGCAAGAACGATTTTCTTCTCATTTCGGAAGGGATTTTTTGTATCGCCGGCTAATGCGCGTTCTTCGGGTGTTTTCTGATTCGAAATACCTACCTCATCAGGGAAATCGACTAAAGGAATTGAGTACGACATCAATGCTTCAATGCGGTCTTTGGCTTCTTCTTCTCTTTCAGTATAAAATAATATTGATTTTCCCTGCTGTTCGGCCCTGCCGGTTCTGCCGATCCGGTGAATATAGTTTTCAGGAAATTGTGGTGTATCAAAATTTATTACATGGGTAATCTTATCCAGATCGAGACCGCGGGCCATAATATCAGTTGTTACCAATATCCTGTTTTTACCGCTATCGAATTCTTCAATGGATTTGAACCTGTAATTCTGGGTTTTATTTGAATGTATGATCCCGGTTTCGGAGGCATGTTTTTCCTGTAAAGCTAAAAAAACTCTGTCGGCATTGTTTTTATTGGATACAAAAACCAAAACTTTACTAAACTCTTTCCTGTCGGAAACCAGGTGTGACAGCAGATTTATTTTTGTATAAAAATTGGGCACATCATAACATTGCTGCGAAATATTGTCCAGAGGAGTGCCACTTAATGCTATTGAAATCTTTGCTGGTGTTACAAAATCATCGTCGATCAGGGCAGCTACTTCCTCTGTCATGGTTGCCGAGAACATGATATTCTGTCGGCGTGCAGGCAGCAGTTCAAAGATATTGGTCAACTGAAAACGGAAACCCAGATCGAGCATTACATCCACTTCGTCAATAACAAGTTTATTGACACCTTTAAGGACTATGGCTCCACATAAGGCGAGATCATATAAGCGACCAGGTGTGGCTACCAATATATCCATGCCCTGTGCAACGCGTTGTTTTTGTGTATTGATATTAACACCTCCGTATACGCCCATCACCCTGAAGTTGGTATATTTAGCAAAGCTTTGAGCCATTTCAACTACTTGAATAACCAATTCCCGTGTAGGAACCAATACTAACACTCTAGGATTAAGCTGTTTCGAAAACTTTAAATCCTGAAGGATCGGAAGCATATACGCCAGGGTTTTTCCTGTGCCGGTTTGAGCAATCCCAACAACATCTTTTCCTGATAATATGACAGGGAAAGCTTCTGCCTGAATCGGTGTAGGAGTGTCAAATCCCAGGTCAGCAACGGCATTCTGTAATAGCCTCGAAAGGTTTAGGTTTTCAAATGAACTCATTAAATGGAAAGGTTAATGGAAAATAGTTAATGGAAAATAGTTAAAAGAAAATTGTGGGTAAATAGATAATGCTAGAAAAGTAAAAATTACTAATTGCCTATTTTCTATTTTCCATTAACTATTAACTTCAAACGAAGCAGCAAAGGTACCGCTTTCCAGCCAAGTAAACACTATAACGTTCATATTAACATTTACTTATCAAAAATGAAAGGAAATGAGATCGTTAGTTAACCTATGTTTGAGACTAACTTCTCTTTCAACAGATTGAGTTTATCAAACCGGAACTTCTTCTTTGCATCGCTAAGTATCCAGTAGATTACGCCGCTTATTAAAGCTGCAAAAAAGCACCATACTGAAGTTAAATATTGCGTAAAAAATATGGCAGTAACCAGGCATGAAAAAAACATAAGGATACCCATCATATGTGTTCGTTCAATACTTGAAATAAAGAGAGGCGTTAGCGTGGCAACGAGATAAACAATAAAAACAGGAATAGCTATCAATTTAGGAAAATCGGAATTGTACATAATATGATAACCCATTATCTGCGGCGTAACATTAAGAAACAATAAACAGCAGGAATAGTAGATTGAAACAGATAAACCGGCGAGTAAAAGGAGCCGCATAATTTTCCTTTTGTGTGCATTACTTTCCATCAACAGTATTGATAAAGGGATCAATGTCGGCCATAGCACATCTGCCATTATTAAAAACAAATAGGTAGCAATTTTCTGGATACCGGCATAGTCCGGAACTGGTATTGTTAACCATAAAATGCCTTCGGTAAACTGTTGTAAACCAAAAAACAGAGGTATACTTGCAAACAGGAGTTGTGAGGGTTTATGAACCTTGGTTACTACAGCAATTTGCTTTTAGTAATCAGAATATCTAAAATCCCAATCATTTGGGAAATTGTACGTAAGTTACATCCATTTAATGGATTTAAAGTTTTAATATGCAATTATCCTATTGTAATTCTATTGATTTGGTTAATAATCACCTTACCTTTGGAATTAAGTTTTATTTATTGTTTCCGGATTGTCCTCAATTCTTTTTAGTTTACCTTAAAAGCAGATTTTTCTTTTCAGCAAACTGATTCCGTATGAAAGCAAAACAAAGATTTACTCTGAATGGATTTGCACCATTAATATTAACAGGTTTTATCCTCTGTCAATGCCATTATTCTGAACTCATGGCACAAACATTGCGAAATTGCAGTGAAATCCATTTTGTAAACCCTTCAGCTCCAAGTGGAGTATACGTTATTGATCCGGATGGAAACGGACCATTACCTTCAATGGACTGCCAATGTGATATGACAACAGATGGAGGTGGATGGACGCTGGTTTTGAATTACAATCATCTTGAAAATTCGGATCCTGCATTAAAAATCTTTACAGTGAGCCTGCCATTACAAGGACAAACAACAGTTGGAAATGATGAAAGTACAACCAGCTTTTGGGGGCACGCAGATACGGCTTTGATGAAAGCACTTTATTTTGATGAAGTTCGTTTTTATGGAATTACATCTGGTCATAACCGGGTAATGGATTTCAAAACTTCACATACCGGAACAATCTCTTACTTTAAAACTGGTTTCGGATCAACAGAAGGAATACGTACAAACTTTACACCCATGGGTGCTCATACCACGTTATTGCCAGCTGCAATTAACATGACAGTAACAGATAGGGGAAATTATGCCATGACGGACTACCCTTTGTGGACAGGATCAACCTATCATTGGTATCTTGGTGGTAATGACCCGGCATGCTCGCGGCGTTGGGAAGTAGATGATTATCCGTGCAATACACCTTCAACCTTTCACCAGATATGGGTGAGGCAAAACAATTCGTTAGGATTAAATAATGTTCGCAAAAATAGTGTAGAAATAAAATTATCTCCGAATCCATTCAATGAAATTACAGAATTGACCATTACGAATATTACACCTGAAAAATTTGGCAAAACTAAGATCCTGATTTTCAATTCACTTGGCGCCAGGGTTTATCCGGAAGTAATCCAAAATGCCGGTTCATTTACGATCCTGAAAGGATCACTGAAAAAAGGAGTTTATATTTGTCAGTTGGTGAATGGGGCCGGAACACTTTCGACTACAAAAATGGTTATTAAATAAATCAGTTGGCAACAAGTGTAAAAAGACAGCCGGACAGATAGAAACGATAGTGATAAATTGAAAATAGAAAGGATTTAGCTTTTTGACAGGACAGTGCAAATTTGATGGAACCAGAAGGAAGTGGAGCTCGGCGGAGCCAAATTTATTTTGTTTTTTTCTTCCCCCCGCAAAAGAAGAAACCCAATCCACATTGCACACATTGCCAAAGCCCCACGAGCCAACGCTAAAACCATAGCTTTGCCAAAGAGTGCAATTTTGCATGCACATGCACAACAAAACTGAAACTTAATCTGTATTTTTGAAATGTATGAAATATAGTCTAAAAAATATTAAAAACTGGAAGTTAGCAATACTATTCTCGGCAATATTTTCGCTATTTGGTGTTATTACCAATAATACCCCTCAATCAGATTTTGACATATTATTGATTTTGCCAGGTTGGCTCTTAACATTTTGCTTTCTTTTAATTGCGTGGTGCCTAAATTCAATAATTACAAATCGATTTTTTTTCAACTATAAGAAACGGAATCTGATTAGCAAAATCCTTATTATTTTTCTTTCAAATAGTTTTTTATTGATACTCTTTATTATAATAAGTGAATTTATTTCCAAAACCTTCCATATTGATAGAGAATACAATTACATTTACTTGATAATCAGAGGAAGTGTTAGTATTGCAATAATATATCTTATTCAATATACATTGAACCTTAATGCAAGAAATCAGTCTGTTCTATTGCAAAATCAGATGCTGAAAACTGAAAATATCCGTGCGGAATTTGAGATTCTCAAGCAGCAAATCAGCCCGCATTTTTTATTTAATTCCCTTTCTTCACTGCGTTCAATGATACGCACATCCAATAAAAA
>JAIFMH010000089.1 GCA_020048595.1 Bacteroidota bacterium
CGTATGTCAACATCCTGTTTGTTCATGATTAACTGCTTTTTTACTGATTTAAATACTATAAAAAGAGAACATTGTTCTTTCTTTTACTGAACTTTTTTACATAAAATGATCCATGCCAATAAATTGCCGAAAAGAGGAACCTGCCTGAAGCGGATGGCAAGTCTCTTTCCGAAAAATTGTAACAGGTATTCACTCGTAAATAAATAAATTGCAATACATAAAATGTGTTTTAAGTACGGGGCCGGGATTTGCCTGGCAACAGCGTTTACTCATATTTTATAGTTACTTTTGATCCTGCAATCAAGATTTTTTAATTTTCCCAAAATAATTCATATCAGGCAATGAAACTGACCGTATATTTAGCACTCCTTCTTTCCACGACACTGTTATCGTGCAGCTCGACAAAACAAACAACCGTAGCCACCAGCCACCACGATAAATTAATTATGGCTGTTGCATGGTATCAGCATTCAGCCGAAATGACTGCCTTATACCACCAGGGTTTTAACATAGCCCGGCAACGGTTGGATCAGGCTGTTGATACAAGCCAATCGGGTAGAAAACTAGCGGTAGTTGTTGATATTGATGAAACTATGCTCGACAACAGTCCCTTTGAAACTACACTCATAAATAATGAAGATTTCCAGAAAGGCTGGTATGGCTGGACTGCTAAAGCCAGTGCCAGAGCATTGCCAGGAGCGCTGGAGTTTGCAACATATGCACAAAGCAAAAAAGTTGATATATTTTACATTACTAACCGCGATGATAATGAGAGAACTGTAACGCTTAAGAACCTACAAAACCAGGGATTCCCTTTTGCCACAGAAGATCATCTGCTAACAAAGTCTGATTTATCCTACACAACCGGCAATACAAGTTCAAAAACCGGGCGGCGGGCCCGGGTATCCGAAAGTCATGAAATTATTTTATTAATTGGCGATAATCTGAATGACTTTTCCGAAGTGTTTGAGGACAGGAGTGTCAACAATGGAAAGGATGCCGTTTTGAAAAATCAGGCTCAATTCGGGCAAAAATTTATAGTGCTGCCAAATCCGATGTATGGAGCATGGGAAAAACCACTTTTCAATTACAAGGACGGATTAAGTGATGAAGAGAAAACATTGCTGCTGAAAGCGAAACTGATAGGGGAGTAAGGTAAATGCCGAAATAGTTGAATCGTTAATTTGCTGATGATCAAATTGATGGCTGAGTCAGCTTGTGAACAGTAGCCCATAACTGACATCTCATTGAACCAATTTCCAATCTGATCGTTTAATATTTGAAAAAAATAATTAAACAAATAATTAAATAATGAACTCTGTTGAATCTAAACCGAATGTTAAGTTCAAGTCGGTTACTATAATCTCGAATACTGAAATTTCACCAAATGTTTTTCTGCTTTCGTTCAAACGTGATTTTACTTTCAGAGCTGGCCAGGTACTAGGTTTAGCAATGGCATCAACTGATGATGCCAGGCTATACAGTATTGCCAGTGGTGAAAACGACCCCAATATCGACATCCTTTACAACATAAAACCAGGCGGGAAACTTACTCCAAGCCTGGCTGAACTAAGAACTGATGATACATTGTGGATAACTGTTCCTTTTGGCTCGTATGCCGGTTCATCTGAGCCTGCTTACTGGATTGCTGCCGGAACCGGTATTGCTCCTTTTTACAGTATGTACCGGTCAGGAATGGGTGATAATAAAATTATGATTCATGGATCAAGAACACTGGATGCTTTTTATTTCAGTGATAAACTAAACAACGATTTTGGCCCGCGCTACATTCGCTGCTGCTCTCAGCAGGAAGGCGAAGGTGTTTATCATGGCCGCGTAACTCAATATCTGGAACAATCAGATAATCTGCCTCTGGATCAAAAGTATTATCTTTGCGGAAGTGCCGAAATGGTTGTTGAATGCAGGGAGATTCTGCTTAGTAAAGGAGTCCCGTTCAGCAATGTTGTGGCCGAAATTTATTTTTGAAAAAAATGTCGTTAGCCCAAATGTCTGTAGCCAAAGAGCACCTGCTTGGTAAAACCCTTTCGGATCTTAAGTTAATTGCCGGTAAACTTGAGCTTCCAGGCTTTATAGCTACTCAAATAGCCTATTGGCTTTATAAAACGGATATTCAGTCGTATGATGAAATGACGAATATTTCGAAAAAAGTCCGTTTACTCCTGGCGGAAAACTATGATCTGGGTATTGTTGCACCGGTGAAGGTTCAGGAATCAACTGATGGCACCAGAAAGTATTTGTTTCCCGTTAGCAACCATAAATTTATCGAAACTGCTTTTATCCCCGAAGCGAAAAGAAATACACTTTGCATTTCTTCGCAGGTTGGTTGTAAAATGGGTTGTTTGTTCTGTGCCACGGGCCGGCAAGGATTCCAGGCACAGCTGTCTGCCGGACAAATTCTCAACCAGTTACGCAGTTTGCCTGAGAGGCAGTCAATCACCAATATCGTTTTTATGGGTATGGGTGAGCCTTTTGATAATGCGGAGGAAGTAATGAGAGCGCAGGAAATTCTTACTTCAGCTTACGGTTTTGAATTGAGCGCACGAAAAGTAACGGTTTCAACTATTGGAATAGTTCCCGCTATGGAGGTGTTTTTACGCGAAAGCAAATGCAATCTTGCAGTAAGCGTGCATTCTCCTTTTGACGAAGAGCGCCGGCGGCTTATGCCCATTCAGCATGTATACCCCATCAAGGATGTAATTGATACTATTAATCGTGCCGACCTTGGTAAATACCGGCGTGTTTCTATTGAATACATTGTATTTGGTGAGTTAAATGATACACAAAAGCATGTAAAAGAACTGGCCCGTTTGTTAAATAAAACGCGCTGCCGTATAAATCTGATACGTTTTCATCCAGTCCCAAATGTGCCGCTTCCACCAACAAATGAGCTGCGGTTACTTGAATTCCAGCGGGCGCTTAATGATAAAGGGATTGTTACAACAATAAGAGCCTCAAGAGGGCTTGATATAGATGCAGCATGTGGTTTGCTCTCAACCAAAGCATTTGTGCAGCGTGAAAATGGAGATTTTTAATGTGTGATGTATTTCATAATGAAATACTTGTTACTTTTGTGCCTCTTAATAATAGTTCTGCCTGATGATCGTTAACCGTACGATAATACTAGTCGAAGATTCTGATTCTGATCGTCTTCTGTTCTCAAAGTATTTAAAGCAAATTGGGTATGAATGTTTTTGCATGGATAGTGCAGATAAGCTGATTTCTCAGATTGAAGGAATTGAAGTGAGTATTATTTTGATGGATATTGAAATGCCGGGCATTACCGGTTTGGAAGCTGCAAAAATTATACGCCAGCGCCAGGAATTAAACGGTAAAAGACATGTTATAATCGCCCTTACTGCTCATAATGATGATAATATTATGAGTATTGTTGCTCAGGCCGGATTTGATGATTATTTGCAAAAACCAATCACAAAGCGTGAACTTAAAACGAAGTTAATGCGTTATATCAAGAGTGATTCAGAAGTCTGTACTCCAATTTCAGACTCAAAACAAGAAAATGGTAAGCCAAAAGATAAACTCTATTCATTGGATATGTTTGATGCGGATGAACCTGAATTTGTCCGTTCAATTGTTGAAATGTTTGTTTCAAATACCCCAGGATCAATAGCAGCAATAAAGCAGGCGTTTGAACTTTCCGAAATGGAAACAGTAAGGCAGCAGGCGCATAAACTTAAACCTCATTTTTCGTTTTTCGGTGCAGCTGACTTACAGCAAACTTTCCAGATGATTGAAGATCTGGCAAAAGAAAACAGTAATACTGATAAACTTCCTGATCTGATCAGCTGCGCGGAGAAAAACATAATGCTGATGGTCGAGCAAATGAAAACTGATCTGCTTTCATAATTTATTGCTCTGCCAGTTTGGTTTTTCTGGTTTACCAGCTATTGGATTTATAGCTCGAATACACGGTTAATTCCTTTAATACTATACAGATATTCATAATTATTTGAATATTGAATGGCTATATTCCTTTCCGGACTGCAATAATCCCAAATTATCTGATCCTTAAATTCAGGGCTGCCTAAGTTAAGTAGCACAAATACCGCTGATTAATAATAATTTTAGATACTGATCTTACTCACTGATGAAAAATCTTACCGAAGGCAACAGCGGAAGCCTCATTTTCAAGTTTGCCATTCCGATGCTTATTGGTAATGTGTTTCAACAGTTGTACAATATTGTCGACAGTATTGTTGTAGGCCGTTATGTTGGTAAAGAAGCCCTTGCTGCTGTCGGGGCGTCGTTTCCACTTATATTTATGCTCATTTCGTTTGTGGTTGGAGTAGCGATGGGTACTACCATCATTATCTCGCAGTATTTTGGCGCAAAGGACATGAAAATGGTGAAGCGTTCCATTGATACCATGTACATCTTTTTGTTTTTTGCATCAATTATTGTTACTATCCTGGGCATTACGTTAAGCGGCCCTATTTTCCGGCTTATAAATCTTCCTGAAGATGTTATGCCACAAGCAATTGCATATTTTAATGTATATCTTACCGGAATGATTTTTTTCTTCGGGTTTAATGGAATCAGTTCTGTTTTGCGTGGATTAGGCGATTCGAAAACACCACTCTACTTCCTTGTTATCGCAACATTAATGAACATTGCACTAGATCTGCTTTTTGTGGCTGTATTTAAATGGGGTGTAGTTGGTGCTGCATGGGCAACTGTAATATCGCAGGCCGGAGCTTTTATAAGCGGTATAATTTACCTGAACCGAACTCACGAAGTTGTTAAACTCAATAGCCTGAAACTTGTTTTCGACAGAGCCATATTCCGGAAAAGCCTGATGATCGGACTCCCGACAGGATTACAGCAAACCTTTGTTTCAATGGGAATGCTGGCAATAACCCGGATTGTAAATGGTTTTGGTACTGATGTTATTGCTGCATATAGCGCTGCCGGTCGATTGGATTCTCTTGCCGGGATGCCGGCCATGAATTTTGGTGCAGCACTTTCAACATTTGTTGGTCAGAACCTGGGTGCAAATAAACCGGAAAGAGTCAGGCAGGGATTTAAAGCAACGTTAATGATGTCGGGAGCACTGGCATTGGTTACCAGTTTGTTTGTGATTGTTTTCCGTCAGCAGCTGATGCATCTTTTTACTGATGACGCAGCAGTAATTTCAATTGGGGCAGATTACCTGGTAATTGTAAGTTCGTTCTATATCTTTTTCTCAACCATGTTTGTAATTGGCGGAGTGATGCGTGGCGCTGGCGATACACTCATACCCATGTTTATAACACTTTTCGCATTATGGGCTATCCGAATTCCGGCAGCATCGATTCTGTCCCGTTATTTTGGTGTTGATGGAATATGGTGGTCAATACCTGTTGCCTGGTTTATAGGGATGTTACTTTCGTATTTGTATTATCTGAAAGGGAACTGGAAAAAAAAGGTTGTGGTAAACCGTAGCACCCTGGTGGCTGATGAAGTTATGATTGATTAGTGGGTACTGAAAAAAGTGAATAGTAAATAGGAATTGGGAAATAGTGTATATAGACCAATACTAATTCAATATGTTTTTCGTGCCAGTTTTAATCCGGGGTTTTGTGTTCAGGAATCAACCATCAAATCAATAATAAAAGATATGCTGGTCATCTGACCATTTACTATTTACTATTTACTATTTCCATTTTCCCGTTTTTACCCGGGAAACTACATTCACAAGATACTCTTTGTTAACTATTATATTCCACTCTTACCATCTGACCATTTTCTCTTTTCCCGTATCTTTCAGAAAGAATAACTCACCCCTCCCAGCAAATTAATGCCATACGAGCGGTAATTATTCCAGCGGTAGTATTTGCTGTTGGTCAGGTTATTAAAGTTAATCCAGAATGATAGCGCTTTAGTAAAACGATATTCGGCGCCCAGGTTAATATCAGCCCAGCCTTTTATTTTTTCGGGGGTAAATATGTATTCTGATTCCCCATTGCCATCAAACAATGGGTTAAGGGAAGGAACCGATGCCCAAACCGGGCCGTTAAATACAGCTTTGGCTGTAATCACTATCTTACTTTGTATGTCGTATCTGCCATTGAATTCCAGTTCATAAGCTGGTTTATACCAGGCATATTGCTGGTCGCCGGTTTTATAATGTGTATAGGTTCCATTAAGCGACAGCCGTAAGCGGGTTGATTTTATAAATTCAAGTTCCCCTTTGAGTTTTACATTACTGATATTATCGTATACCATAGTGAAACTGTTAAGCAGATACGCGCTGGTATCAGTTACAAATAACGGATAGTTTTCGTACGTGCCATTTGAAACACTTCCGTTAAAATTGAAGCTGCGGCTGATATTGCTTTCGAAGCCTCCGTAAATCTTAAATTTTTCGTACATATAATTCCAGGGCATTACTGAACTGATGTATAAATTTTGCTCAGTGATATTTTGCAATGTGGTTCGTTCCATATTTCCGGTGAAACCTGCAAACAGTTTTAGTGCATCCGGAATTAGCTGGAGGCGTGCTTCGGCAACAGGATAAAACCGTGCTTTGGAAACCACGCCAGTAGCAATATTTAGTTTGAAGCCTGCCATAAAACTGTATTCATTCACTTCTGCCTTTATAAAGGGATTTATTAACAGAATTCCACTGTTGGTTTTTCCAAGTGAATCCACCTGGTTGAGGAAATTATAGCCACCGGTTATTCCTAGTACCTGGTCGGTATCAAGATTTAACAGATCATATCGTTTATCAAAAGTAGTTGTGAATTGAACATTGTTTTCCTTGTTTTCATATAATCCTGCCATATGATAATACGAAAGTCCGAATGTATGGTTAAGTTCATCATTGTCTTTGTAACTGCTGCCAAATGATGCTGATGCACCGGCAGTATAGTAACGTTGCTTTATATCATCTTTTTCAATAACTGTGTCAGGGAAATCGGCTGGTTTGTAGCCATAAAGATGAAGGCCGTCACGCAGATAAAAAGCTTTTCCTGTTAATGTATGTTCGTCAAAATATTTTGTTGCTTTTACTTCAGCTTCATTCCGGCTGTTTGCCGGTGGACCGAAGTCCTTGATTTCTCCTGCAGCCGACTGGTGTTTTAAATGAACGGAAGTGAGGTATTGCCTTGATCGCAGCGAACTCATGAAAATTTCTCCGTACAATGCAGCATAATTACCTGCACCTCCACGAATGTAATTGCGGTAAAGCTTGCTCAAAGGTTCAGCCACAAGTTTAACAGCTGGCAGCGGTTCAATAGTTGGTCTTACATCTGCTAACCTGGGCATGATATTATAGTTCATCACAGGAATGGAAGTAATGGAGTCGTCAACAGCGGGATTGCTGCTGATTTTAAATGCATCGGGAATGATAGGGTCGAAAGGTGCCACTACCGTAATTTCTTCATTATAGGGTTTAACCTGCGCAATCGCTGTTGTGGAGGCAGCTATTGCAAAGAAACAGATCAGTGTTACAAGTGAGATTTTATATTTTGACATTGTCATATGCTTTTGGTAATAAAATTTGAGAACAACGGTAAGCGTGATTCTTTATTCCTATTCGGTTTCACCGATGGATGCCAGTTTCTCGCGTGCAATTGCTACTAAGTCCTTGCCTTCGTAATTGTCAATAATACTTTGTAATGTTTGTTTTGCCTGGAAAATATTTCCTTTTTTTACGTACACATCCGAAAGCAGCAGAAAGCCTTTGGCTACCCAATAATCGTAAGAGGCATAATTTTCGGACAATGCGAAAACGGATTTTTCACATTTGTCATACTCTGCATTTTCGAATTCAAGTTGCGCCAGCATAAATGTTGCTTCAGCACCCATTTCATTTTTCGATAGCTTGGCGGTTTCTTCAAATTCTTTGCGGGCAAGTTCAATATTGGAAAGAGCATACGCTGAACGGGCAATTGTTATATGCGCTTCACCGGAAAGGTTTTCGGTAAGTTTGTCCTGGGTAAGCAGTTTTTGAGCTGATTGTATAGCCAGCCCGTAACGCTTCAGTGCATAGTTGCATTGCATCTGCCCGGCTAAAGCATTTATGACCATTCCAGGCTGATCGGCAGTTTCTTCAAGACGGATATAGCTTTCGAGAGCTGTTTCGTAGTTGCCACGCTGATTATGTATCTGAGCTGTTCTTGAAGCTGCATTCGAAGTAAAGCGTGAGCGCTGCTGGCTCAGTATAAATTCATAATTCGTCAACGCCTGGTCCAAACGCTGCGATCGGTAATCACACTCTGCTTTGTAAAAGTTGGCTTCCAGAATAAATGATCCTTCAGGGAACTTACTGATGTATTTTTTGAATCCATCATTCGCTTTATCACAATTGCCATTCATATATTGATTCTCGGCAGCAATATAGGTAAGCGAATCCTGTTCGGAACGAGTAATATCAGCTTGCGGTACCTCTTTCGTAAATTCAACGTACTCATCTACCTGGTTCATTTCCAGATATATACTCTTAACACTGCTTAGCGCTTCTTTCGATTCGGGAGTACCCGGGTAATCCTTGGCTACTCGTTTTAGTGTAGTAAGGGCTTCCTGATCACGGTTTTGGTTAAAGTATATCAGACCGGTTTTAAGCAGTGATTTTTTAACATAAGTGCTATTGGGGAATTCTTTAACCACACGTTGAAAATAAGTTAATGCATCGCTGTCACGGTCCAGGACATTATAAGTTAATCCGATTTCATAAAGCGCATCATCCGTATAATTCGATTTGCTGTAGGTTGTCAGCATTTTGCGTAAGGTGGTAATTTTATTATCCATGTCGCCCTGAACACCATAGCTGATCCCGGCCTGGTACATAGCATAGTCAGCGTCATTTACTTTCCCCGCCGCAGCTTTTTGGTAAAATCCAATTGCAGTGGAGTAGTCTTTGGTCATAAAGAAACAGTCTCCCAGGCGAAGGTTGGCATCTGCAGCCATTTTACTGTCTGTTTTCTTTTCAGCCAGATATTTGCGAAAACTAGCCGCAGCTTTTGTATAGTCTTTCTTTTTAAAATAGCAATAACCAATGTTATAATTTGCGGTACCGAAATAAGGCTGGCTCATTGCTCCCGGAGTTACGAGGAACTTATTGAAAGCTTCAATTGCTTTGTCCCACTTTGCAATCCGGTAGTAGGCCTCACCTGACCAATAGGAGGACAATGCTTTTATCGAATTATCAGAAGTTAACTCACGTGCCTGAGTAAAAAGCGGAATAGATCCTATATAATCAGTTTCATTAAAAAGCTCAACGCCACGGTAATACGCTATTTTTTGATAAGCAGCGTCGAGGCGTGTGTTACGTTTTTTAATTTGCTGTATACTGGTAAGTGCATTCTTATAGTTTTTGGTAAGTAGGTACAAATCAGCCAGGTAGCCGTATAATTCATCACGCCGGGCTGATTCGGGATATTTATTCAGGTAGTCCTGTAATGCATTAACTGCTTCGTTATAGGGATTGTATGAAAGCTCAACAGCTAATTTTGCATAATTGAATAGTGCTTCTTCGGTGAGAGCAGGATCGGCTTTAATTTTAAAAGCTGAATTAAATGCGTTGAAAGCAAAGCGTTTCTGATTAGTCTTAATATAACAGTCGCCCAAATGATAGTATGCGTTCTGCGAAAGTGAATCCTGTCCGGTAGCCACCAGCTGGAAGTATTTGATGGCTTGTGGATAATTGCCGTTTTTATAGTTTGCAAACGCAATTTCATAATTATCGACAGGTGAAACAGAGGTTGGTTTGGAATCAAGATACTGGTTAAAATACTTAAGTGATGTTTTGTACTCTTTTTGATGGAAGTATGCATCAGCTGTAAGCCGCGCGATTTCAGCGGTTTTCTTATCGCTGCCCATTTCCAGCAAGGGTAATGATTTAGCCAGTAATTCGTCGTATCTGCCTTGTAAAGCGTAAATCTGGACAATATAGTAATTTACTACATCGCGGAATGTTTCGTCAGTGGCTACCCGTTCAAAATGTATCAGCGCGGTTTCGTAGTTTTTTTCGCTATAAGCGATATGCGCATAGTAATAGTTGGCAGGGATGTTGTATTTATTTGGCTTTTCAATCAGTAATGCAAAATTTTCGCGGGCTTTTTTAAGGTTATCCGTTTTAAAATAGGCATAGCCCAGCTTAAAATAATATTCATTTTGCTGTTCTTCTGAAAGTTCGAACCTGTCAACTTTATTGAAACTTTCGAGAGCATCGCGGTATTCTTTATTTGTTAACTGCAACTTGCCAAGTTCAAAGTTGGCATTATTTACCTGGGCATTTTGCGGATAGTATTCTATAAATTTCCGAAACCGCATTGTTGCGTCAGGATGAAATAACTGTGCAGCACACATGGCAGCGTAATACTCGGAGCCGGCCTGTATATTCGACTTTTCACCTAACGCCAGATCGTCAAAAATGACCTGCGCCGAACCGTATTTTGCTTTATTATACAGATCAAGTGCTTGATCGTAAGAAGCTTGCGGATTACTGTAAATACTTGTTTTTTGTGCTGATACCTGTAGATACAAGCTGCTGAACAGTACACAAAATGTGAGAGTTAAAATTCGGGTTATATTCATATCTAAATGCTGAAAATCAGGATTAAAGGTACTGCTTTAAGTCTGGTAGGTTGAGTAGGGGAGAGGTAACTTATTAACAGTTGTGATTTGAAAACTTAACGCTGATGTGCGGGGTATAGTATGTAGTTGTGAAGATTTGGGATATAGAATTAAGGAAATAGCGGAATTGAATGCGTCAAAATACAGAATTCATCCATATTTGGATATGTGTTTACTTTATTAAAATATTTGGAGTGATGAATTCCCTGAATTGGGCTAGTCTTGATTGGTAAACAATCAATATAAAATAGAAATTTTTCGTGTATCGATAAGTCGCTTACCTGATGAAATGCGAATCACATAGGTTCCGGGAGGAAGATTGTTAATATCAAGTTGCTCCGTGGATTGCTGCATGTTTCGTTTCCAATGGTTTGTTTCCACTCCAGCCATATTGAACAACCTGATATCCAGATTTTCCAGGTTTATAAAGCTTGAAGTAAGGATAAGTTTTCTTGCATTAGGTTCGGCATAAACCTGTATATCTTTGGTTGAAGTAACGCCTTCGATTCCAACTATGCCATAAACAAATGAAAGGTTGTCAATCCACATGGTTGAACCTGTATGATCGAGTCCATCGAGAGGATTGGAGTTCAGAAAAAGAACATTCAATGTATCAGGCGTTTCCCAATTCCGGTATTCAAGGGGAATTTCGAAATAGGTCCAGTTATTGTAGCTTCCCATGCGGTTTATAGCAGCATACCCAACTACATCCTGAACTCCGTTGTTCCATTTGGTTAGTCCCCAGCCCATGGCACAGGTATCGTTATTTATTGGTTGATATTTGAAATACCCGGTTAATTTCTGAGGCATTCCGGTAAAAGCAAATCCGCCTGTTACTGATGCAGTCTGGTTGATAGGATCAATGTTAAGTTTGCCCAGGGTAAGTACTCCCGGCAATGTGAGTGATGTTCCTATAAAAGG
>JAIFMH010000358.1 GCA_020048595.1 Bacteroidota bacterium
CCATATTTTGGTTAAAACATTGGTGTACGTAGTATTGCCGTTTATTGCAGCCAGGTCAGCCATTCCTGAGTACATATAGGTTGCCCTTACGGCATGACCCACAATTTTATCCTGTTCAACAACAGGTTTATGAGCCTGGCAATATTCCTCACCATCATGACGGATATCAAGCATATACTGAGCCAGTTCGAGGTATTTCTTTTCGCCGGTAACGCCGTAAAGTTTAACAAGTCCCATTTCAATTATCTGATGTCCTGGATAATATGGTAATTGCTTGCCAATAAAATCCTTGTAAACCAGGTTTGCGCTTTTAATAGCTATATCGAGTAAAGTGCGTTTTCCGGTAGCTTCGTAATGTGCCACAGCAGCTTCATACAGATGGCCAAGGTTATAGAGTTCATGACTGAGTTCGGGATCTTTTTCCCAGCGTTTCTTGCTTACCCAGTCATGAAGCTTGGTGGAGTCGATAGTTCTGTTGGTAAACAGATATCCGTCAGGTTCCTGGGCCAGACCAATGTAGTAAATGAGTGTATCAATAGTTAGCGAAAGTTTGGGATCAGGCGTGGTTTGTAAGGAAAAGCTTGCACCTTCAATTATCTTGTAAATATCCGAATCGTCGAAAGGATAAAGTGAACAAAAAGATCCCGACTCAAGTTTACCGGCAATTTTAAAGTTTTTTATACGGCCGGTCTCACGGCATTTCTCAATAGCAATCGGAATGGTTACTTCATGATTTGTCCGGATGCGCGGTGCCCAGAAATTATCATTTACATGCACAGATGTAAAAGGCACGGGACCAATAGGATAAGACGGCCATACCTGCTGTGAAACGGCCATATTTATTGATGTGGCACAAATCACAAATAAAAGCATTGATTTGAAGATCAGTTTCATCTGTTTATATTTTATTTTTTACGGATCATTACTTGTTCCGATTTATCGGAATGGAAGTCGCCATGGAGATAATCATTGCTCTGTGAGTCAATTTTTGTCATGGCTCGTTTCATCGCCTTATTGTTTCAAATTGATGATTGTAAGCATTATAAAAATCGGAACAGCTTGATAAACAAAGTTGAACGTATTTAGCAGCCTGTTTTTCAACAGGGAAACAGACCCGGTTAGAAGGCAAACTCTGTGGAATAAACCAGGCTTCTTACTGGCCGGAAAAGTATTCCCAGCCAGTTTTGAAGCAGCACCAACCAAACCAACCATTAATGAGAAAAAATCATGCTGATATATATTCATCCTCTATTTCAGTATCTTGTAATTTAATTGCAACATTTATTCTATTTCAAGCACAACGAATGACTTTGCAGGCATTTGCAGCTCGATTATGTTTTTATTGATTTTAAAATCAGAGAAGCCTTTGGGGACCACAACATTTGGCTTTTCGAAAGTGTTGCAGTCTGTTATCTGGACTGAGCTCAGAATTTCACCTTTTATTTTATTGATCTGAAATCCGTTGAAATCGCAACTGATCTTCTGACCACGGGCAGCAAATAAGTTTGCAACAGTTAAGTGAATTTTCCCGTCGGCCGATTTAGATACAGAATAACTTATAGAAGGAATACTATCCGTATCCAGTTTATATTGCTCGCATTTAACATTGGATGGCAGCAATCTGGCTTCCTGGTGTACAGCCATCATTTTGAAAACATAATATGTTGGCGTCAGCACCATTTTTTCTTTTTCGGTAAGAATTACAGCCTGCAGCACATTCACAGTTTGTGCCAGGTTAGCCATCTTCACCCTGTCGCAATGATTATTGAAAATATTCAGGTTAATGGCTGCCAGCATGGCATCTCGCAATGAATTCTGCTGATAAAGGAAGCCCGGATTAGTGCCGGGTTCAACATCATACCATGCGCCCCATTCGTCAACAGCGAGGAATATTCGTTTTTCAGGATCGTACCTGTCCATAATAGCTGAATGCCGGGTAACCAGATCTTCCATTTTCATAGTGGTGGCAAAACTACGAAGCCAGTTCTTCTCCGTAAAACTGGTTGCCGATCCTTCATCAGTGTTTCAGTCCATTTGTAGTCATCGCTGTTTGGTCCGCAGGCAATCCGTTGAAGTCGGTTTCCCGAGTAATTATTGAGGTATGTTGAATATCGCCTCAGTTCGTTGGTGTAATATTCTGGTGTCATGTTGCCACCACAGCCCCAGTTTTCGTTACCAACAGCAAAATACTTCACTTTCCATGCTTTTTCGCGGCCGTTCTTTTTACGGAGGTCAGCCATCGGGCTTTTATTGTCCGAAGTCAGGTATTCCACCCATTGTGCCATTTCCTGTACAGTACCACTTCCCAGGTTACCGGTTATGTATGGATCGCAGCCAAGCAAATCAATAAGTCCCATAAACTCATGGGTACCGAAAGAATTGTCTTCGGTAACTCCGCCCCAGAAGGTATTGATTATGGATGGTCTTTCGGATGCAGGTCCTATTCCGTCCTTCCAATGATAGGTATCGGCAAAGCAACCGCCGGGCCAGCGGAGATTGGGAATTTTCATTTCTCGCAGCGCTTTTACCACATCGTTCCGTACTCCTTCTGTATTGGGTATTTTTGAGTCTTTTCCAACCCAGATTCCATCGTAAATGCAATGGCCGAGATGCTCGGCAAAATGGCCGTAAATATCTTTGCTGATGGTTACACCGGGTTGGTCAGCAAATATCTCAATCCTGCAATTGGCCGGGTCGGCAGGTTTTTGCGCTGCGGCAGATACTGCATATAAAACAACTAAAGGTAAAAGTGCTGATTTCAGATTCATGATTAATTGTTTTTAGTTTGTATTTACTTTTAACTCTTTTCGTTGTAAAAATGTGTAAGGTTTTCTGCTCAGATATTTTCCCCGGCCTTCTATTCGTTTAAACCGGAATGTTAAAGAAGAATCCCTGCCGTAACAATTCCTTATATTTCTCTTCGTTGAAACGGTATAACCAGGCACCCTTCCTTGAGCTCTCTTTATCTTTTTCGTCAAGTTGATCCAGAAGGTTCATTTTTAGTATACTTTTCCTGAAATTGCGTTTATCAAAATGCTGCTGATATATGGCTTCATACAACGATTGCAATTGGGGAATGGTGAATTTGGGTGGTAATAATTCGAAACCGATTGGTTTTCGGTGGGCTTCGTGACGCAGGCTTTCAAGTGCCATTTCAACCATCTTGCTATGATCAAAAACCAGTTCAGGCACTTCATTAATCGGACACCAGCAAGCATTACTGGTCATTTCATGATCAGAGTCAATATCCTGCATCTTTATCAGGGAATAATAGGATGTGGAAATTACACGGGCGCCGGGATCGCGTTCAATATCCCCATGCGTGTATAACTGTGTCATGTACAGATCCTTTAACCCGGTCAAATCATACAGAATCCGGTAAGCGGCTTCATCCATACTTTCATCCGGACTAACAAATCCGCCCATTAACGACCATGACCCTTTACACGGATCGATAACCCTCTTAATAATAAGTAACTTGAGTTCATGTTCAATAAAACCGAAAATGATACAATCCACAGCCACCAGGTAAGGTGTATATTTATTGTAAATATCTACATCCGAACGATTTGTAGTACTATCTTCAAGCATAAGCTATGTATTAATATTACCGGGAAACAACTACTGAGAAACAGGTTCTTTCAACATGACACAATTGGATTTTAAGTTTCAATCGTGGAATCTGGTATTTCTGAGTCGAAATACAATTGTACACCTGACAATGATCGCAAAAGGAAAGCGAATCACTTAGTCTATAGAAGAAAAAATGGTATGATTGAAAAGAAATGCTAATTATAGCATCAGGCACTCAAACAAGCGCCTGTACGTTTTTAATAGGTTGGGGATAAATAATGTTTTCTCCATTTTTCTTGTGTTTTCACAATTCCGGAAGAGTGTTCTTTAGAATCATTTTAAATAAGCGTACTGTTTACACTTATATTTAGGGCGCTAATATACAACAAGAATTAAATAAATGTACTTTATACGCTTAATTTCTTTAATAATCTTATATAATGTTGTATATCAGTAACATAAATCCAAAAAAATCCAATAAAAATTCTATATATACAAGATTTTAGAGTAAAATTATTCAATTTGTTTTATCATTTATTTCCTTAGTCAAAGTTCTAATGATTAAATTGTTCAATCAACTGTGAAATAAAAATGACAATCGATCAGATTTTTAATTCTTGATTTTATAATGGGATAAATCAACAGAGTTTATTATTTATATTCATTTTGTGAATTTATTCATAGAACAAGATTCTTCACGTTCTGTAAAATTTTCTGAGGAATCTCTGTGATCAGGTAGATGGGTCCTTTTTTCAATTTTTTAGTATTGAGGTTTTACCAATAGCTTAGAGTCCGGTTTTATTGAATTCAGTACATAAGTTTAATAATAAGCCTTTGGGAATCATTTAAATCTAAAAATACTAATACTATATAAGGCAGGAAGTTCTGCCCTGGCAGTAATGGTATCAATTGGAACTGCATTTGATATTGTTTGCAGATCAGGTACTCTCAATGTAGATTGAATAATCTGCAATTTATCGGTAAACAGCAGACAGGGTAAGGCGGGAAGTTAAATTTTACAGCCAGGGAATGTCACGCAGATGATTGGATTGATGTCTTCTGGTCAGATTTTGTTCGGATACAAGTCTTTTTCTTTTTTGAATTCTTTTATCTCATCCAGAAATGCGATTGCATTTTGTAATTTTTCGGAACCAAAGAAATTGTCGGTGCGCTTAACCCAGTTTCCGGACTTGTTTTTGAGTGATAGTTTTCGGAACATATAAACGGCCAGACCGGTTAATAAGGCGACAATTACAAACTGGATCGTCCAGAAGGCAAGTCCTCCGTTCTGAACAAGTTCTTCGGTATACCACCAGGTGCAATAGAAGGGAGTTTGCAGAAGTAACACACGCCCTACCTGAACATACGAGGTATAAACCTGCACCAGCTTGCGCTGTGTTTCAGTTATACTGTCGGTAAAATTGATCTGGCTGAGTATTATAATATGCCGCAGATACAGCGCTACGGCAAAAACATTAAAAAGAAAAATCAATCCAACCGATATGCTGAAGTATGTATTTCCACGGATGAAATATAAAAAGAAACCAAGGAAACAAACCCAGGCAACTCCTGCCAGCATCACAAATATATGATCCCTTTTAAATGAACTGATTTTAGATTTTGCTTTCAGGGTTTTAAGCTCTTTTAATTGTTGGAAATTTACTTCCAGCAACTGATCCAGCTTTTTATCATACGATTGCCATGCATTTTTTAAGTCCAGCTCTTCCATAATTTTATTCATTTACCAGTGAGAATTTCTTTTTTAGTTTATCCTTAATACGGCTGATTTTAGTCGCTATGTTTGTTTCCGAGATGCCCAATACCTCAGCCATTTCCTTATGACTTTTGTTATCCAGATAAAGAAGCATCAATGCTTTATTCAACTCATCCAGCTCATTTATAAACTGATACAGCATGCTGACGTTCTCTTCCAGTTCACCGGATTCCTCTTCGTGTACCATTGCTATTATGTTTTCGGTAAGCGGAGTTGACAGGTCCTTTTTATCTTTTCTGTAAAAGGATATGGCCACATTCAGCGAAATCCGGTACATCCATGTTGAATGTTCATACTGCTCGTTGTAGTTCCCGAAGGATTTCCATAGTTGTATGATAATTTCCTGAACAAGATCATTCCTGTTTTCATCGTTTTTACAATACAAGTTTGCAACCTTATAAATTATCCCTTTATTGTTGTTAATAACTGACAGGAACAGTTCCGACTTATCTGCTGATTTCATAGGCTTCTCTTAACTGTTTCCGGAGACTGAAAAATATTCATGGTTTTTTCGGTTGCTGGTTTTTTGCAGTCGCGGGCAGAGCAACCGGCAGTATAATTTTTTGTTATCTTTATGCTGCAGCTGCTTGCAAGTATTGTTAATGCTACAGAAGCGATACGTGTAAATTTTATGATCTTGCTACCCATTTGGTCAAACAATTAGGATTCGGAATTATCAGTTTCCTTATTATTCGTAGAAAAGGTAAAAATATCACAGATAGATTGAAAATATTTTTTAAAAGTTTATTGTAAATGCAATTTCAGGAAAATGTTATGCAGGATGGTTCAGGTTAAAGTGGACCTGAATGACTGAAAAGAATGAAATCGGGATATGTACGCTTTAACTCAAATAATATACTACCGGAGGGCAAGGAATATAAAACCTGTCTGAAAGCAATATAGCATAATCTTATTCACTTTTTTCAATTATCCGACAGCCTGGCCCGGGTGATCAATTGTTATAACCACGTTGCCGGTTTTTTGCCCGGTTTCCACATACCTGTATGCTTCCACAATTTGTTCTATTGGGTAACGCCTGTCGATCAAAGGTTTATAATGGCCTTTCACAACCAACTCTTTTAAAAAGACAACATCCTTCTGGCTGATTGTTGGCATCGGGAACAGTACTTTTTTACCACCGGTAAGAGGTGTGATAAGAGCCAGAAAAGGATTTTGCGACATAGGGCCGAGTTCAGTTGACATATAAATTCCATCTTTACCAAGCAGAGGTTTACATTTTCCGAACGTGCTTTTCCCAACTGCGTCAAAAACCACATCAAATGTCTGTTTAAGCTCTGTGAAATCTTCTTTTTTGTAGTCAATCACCTGATCGGCACCCAGGGATTTCAAAAGGTCAACATTCTTTGTGTCGCAAACTGCAGTAACGTTGGCGCCCAAATATTTTACAATCTGCACTGCTGCTGAACCTATAGCGCCTGTTGCGCCGTTTATCAGGACTTTTTGTCCACTTGTAATTTTTGCAGCTCTTATATCACAAAGCGCATAATGAGCGCCTTCGGTTATTGGGGCAGCTTCCTCATAAGTCATCCCTTCCGGCATGGTTGCTATTGGTTCATTTTCCGCCATTACCATATATTGGGCATGTGCGCCAAACTTTGTATCGTTATATCCGAACACTTTATCCCCTTGCTTTAACGATTTGACTCCTTTTCCAATTGCTTCAATTTCTCCGGCAAATTCAGATCCAAGCGTTTTGTTTTTCGGACTGATAAGTCCACTGAAAAATCGTACAATAAAATACTCAGCACTTCTGAAACCACAGTCTGTGCGATTTACAGTTGTAGTATGAACTTTAATGAGCACTTCATTGTCTTTAGGAACAGGTTGTTTTGTTTCTGCCAGTTGTACAACTTCAGGTGGTCCGTATTTATTGTATATAGCTGCTTTCATATGAGTATCATATAAATTTATTTTTTTAATATTTTAAATACTTTTAATTTACAGTTCTTATTGAGGATGTTCCATTAATATGTATTAAAAACGATTGATTCATCACAATAGTTTAAACTCCGATCCTTCTTAATTCAAGTATCTGAATAATTGTTTCACCAAATTTACTTTTTGTTCAAACAGTATTTTGCCACAAGGATAGAAAGGAAGATCAGATTTGAAGCGTTTGACTCGAAAGAGGAGTAACCGGATAAGTATACATACCTTTTTTGATGCTATCCTTTGTGTCCGGATATATCGGAAGCGGTATCAGGCTGTTGTATTCACATTAGAGTCATAATTCTCCGTTGTGTTGTATCATATTCTTTCTACCCATTCTTCTTGCCTGGATATCATGTATCCGGTTTTTTACAAAACCAATAAAATGAATCGTGGCAATCGGTAGCAGCAGCAGCAGGATAATACTAAGTAAAGCAAGTTCTCCGTCGCTGGCATTGCCTGTGGCTGCCTGGCATTCGATTGAAGCAAAAATGACTGAAAATAAAATGAACTTTTTCATGAGCTGATGGATTCATTGAGTGAATTTTTTTCAAAATCATGGTATCACAAATATAGCTCAATTATTTGATAATTAGGTGCAAACATTGAAAAAAAATGACCATTAACGGGTATTTCACCGGCTCTTGTTAATGATTTGGCTCTGTATAAAATTTGAGATACTATCCTTACAATACTCAGGTAGTTATTAATTTACCGCAAAGACGCAACGCAATAAGCTGCAGATTATCAACATATCAGGACGCAAAGACTTGATTCTATATGTTGTTGATAATGATCTAATTGGAGTTGTTGCTGGGCTATTGATCCTTCAAAACTTAATGGATTTGGGATGCAAATAGTTAAATTGAAAGAATAGCTTTTGCGGTTTTAAAATACATTTACTGCTCTGTAGCCTACAAATGATGTAACAATTAACAATAATCATGTAACATTTCAGAAAGTGTGGAAATGTAATTTTGCCTCGTTATAATTTTTAAATAACCCTAAAACACAAATAAAATGAAAAAACTAATTTTAATGCTGGCATTTGCAGGTTTTCTAACAAGCTCATATGCCCAGATTCTGATGGTAAATGAAGTCCCCGCTGCTGTTACAAAAGCGTTTACCAAAAATCATTCAAAAATTGACTCCGTTGAATGGAGCAAAGCCGGTGATAATTACAAAGCTTCTTATGATGTAAAAAAGAAGAATATGGCCTTTACATACAATGCTAAAGGGAAGCTCATTATGACTGAAAAGCAAATTACACTTTCAGAACTTCCAACTCCGGTTCTGGCATATATTAATGAAAATTATCAGGGAGGACCGATCAAAAAATCGCTCAAAGCAACCAATCCGGCTGGCAAAACAACCTATTCAGTAAGAGTAAAAGAACTGGATCTGGCCTTCGATTCGAAAGGAAATCCTGTACAGTAAGCCTTGTTTTAAAAGTGCGTTATCACAAAAAGATATGGATTCTATCACATGAATTTATGACTTAGCACGATCTTTCAAATTTTAGCCCTGCTGCCTTAATAAGCCGGCAGGGCTTATTTTTTTATTAAAAATTTTTGGAAGGGAATTATACCTCCGCATGTAATTCTGCTTTTTATGTTCAAATATAGGACGAACCAAAATATTTGTAAATTTGATTTATAATCCCCAAAAATATTTCTATTCCCATAGTATAAAATCAGCAGTCAAAATGAGCGAAAATTATTCAATTAGTCCCAGCGGAGAAAAATTCCCTTTACCGAAATCTGAAGAGTATAAGGCTGAATTTGAAAGCCTTAAAAAACGTGTAGATCAGGAACGAGCCCTGAATCGTGAAATTGTAGTTGTGATGGGTGTCGGATTTGTCGGCGCAGTTATGGCAGCAATTGTAGCCGATACCGTTGACAAAGATGGAAATCCTTCGAAATTTGTAATCGGGATGCAACGTCCAAGTGTGCGGAGTTTCTGGAAAATTCCTATGCTCAATCGTGGCGTATCACCTGTAAAAGCTGAAGATCCTGAAGTTGAGCTGATCATTTCGCGTTGTGTTAACGTTAAAAAAACCTTATTGGCAACCTTTACATATGATGTTCTTAAGCTCGCTGATGTTGTAGTTGTGGATGTACAATGTGATTATATAAAAGAAGAATTGGGAAATGTGCGTAACGGAGAGGCTGAAATGGCTGCCCTGGAGTCTTCCCTGGGTGTTATTGCTGAGCATATTCCTGCCAAAGCGCTTGTGTTGATCGAAACAACGGTTGCTCCCGGAACAACTGAACAGGTGGCTTATCCGCTGATGAAAAAGGTGTTTAAAAAACGGGGTATTGAATCCGATCCTTTGCTGGCACATAGTTATGAGCGGGTTATGCCTGGCCGGAATTATGTTGCCAGTATCCGCGATTTCTGGCGTGTATGCAGCGGAATAAATGAGGAAGCGAAAGTGAGGGTTGTTAAGTTTTTAACGGAGGTCCTAAATACGGACAAATTCCCGCTTACTGTAATGGATAGGCCTATTGAATCGGAAACGGCAAAAATTATTGAAAACAGTTACCGGGCTACTATTCTCGCTTTCCTCGACGAATGGAGTTTGTACTCCGAACGCAATGGAGTGGATCTGGTGAAAGTTATAAAAGCTATTAAAATGAGGCCAACACATAGTAATATTCTGTTCCCGGGACCTGGAATCGGTGGATATTGCCTTCCGAAGGATGGAGGTCTGGGGGTTTGGGCCTATAAACATATACTTGGTTTTGAGGATGATATCTTCAAAATGACTCCAATGGCAATTGATATTAACGATACGCGTGGATTGCATGTCGGGCAGCTTACACGTGATGCTTTACGAAACATGGGCCAGCCTATTGCTGCGGCTGATGTTCTGGTGCTGGGTGCAGCGTATCGCGAAGATGTTGGTGATACCCGTTACAGCGGTTCGGAGGTAGTAATACGGAAACTTGCCGAAATGGGTGCCGAAATCAGGGTGCATGATCCGTATGTTGAGCATTGGTGGGAGTTTGAACAACAGGATACGTACCCGGCTACAGGACAAAGCAAAGCAAGATTTTTCCGCAACCAGGAAAAACTCAAAGAAATTTATGTCGAGCAGGATTTAAATAAAGCATTACATGGTGCCGAAGCTGTAATTTTAGCTGTGCCTCACGAAGCATACCTTAATCTGGATCCTGATGAAGTTGTAAAAATAATTGGTCAGCCTGTCGCTATTATCGATTGCTTTGGTATCCTTTCTGATGATAAGATACGGCGCTATTTTCAGCTGGGTTGCGAAGTTAAAGGACTCGGCCGCGGACATATTCAACGCATAAAGGAAGAAATCAGGAAAGCTTAGTTCTCATTCTCAGGTAGTGTAACCTTTCTGTTTCAAAAATCATCAAACGAAGTTCATCGATACCTTCAGCACACGATCAACTCATTACAAAAAATCATTTTCGGATTCTGGTTTTTAATTGGGGAGGTGCTGCTTGTGATCATTGATTTCGACTATTTTTACAAACTTTTAAACCCTTGCTTTCGGGCTGTTAATCCTGATCACCTGTCATAAAAACTTTAATCTGATTTATATGAAAAAACTGATCATTCTAATTTCCATGCTTACCATTTCATCTTTTGCGTTTGCCCAGATATCTCGGGGAACGGTAAAAGAAAGCCTGACTCTCGACAGTAAAATCCTTGGCCAAAAGGTAAAATACACCATCTACCTGCCTTTCGATTATGCGACATCCGACCGCTATTATCCTGTAACATACTTATTGCATGGCTATTCCGATAACGATATGGGCTGGATGCAGTTTGGCGAAGCCAACCTGATTGCCGATGAGTGTATCAACAACCGTGAAATTCCGCCTATGATCATTGCAATGCCTGATGGAGGAGTTTCGTTTTACATCAATAATTTTGATAACTCGGTGCGATACGAAGATTTCTTTATCCAGGAATTTATGCCATTTATTGAGAAAACGTATCGCATCCGTGCCGAGAAACGATTCCGTGGCATCGCAGGACTTTCGATGGGCGGTTTTGGTACAATGAATTTTGCGCTTAAATATCCTGATAAGTTTGCTGCCTGCGTTGCTTTTAGCGCAGCATTATTTTCGGAGGAAAGCGTAATGGCAACCGACGAAAAAGGCTGGGGCTGGGTTTATGGTTCCATTTATGGGCCTTACAAAGAAGGATCAGCACGCCTTACCGATCATTACCGCAATAACAATCCTTTCGATGTATCGAAAACAAAGGGAAAAGATGCATATAACAATCTCCGTATTATGATAGATTGCGGCGATGATGATTTCCTTACCGACGATAATTGCCGACTGCATATTCATTTCAATAAACTAGGAATCAAGCACGAATTCCGCATGCGGGATGGTGCTCATACATGGACTTACTGGCGTACTGGTTTACCCGCAGCTCTCAAATTTATTGGTGAAAGTTTTCATCAGATTTAGTCAAATTAGAGCATAGTTTTTAAAATTGTATTTCGCGATTTTTTGATAGATTAGTTTAAATCTAGCCTTGATTTCCTTGATTAGTATATGCGTTCATTCGGAGTTGCAGCATTTCTGATAAGGGTGTTTTACGCAAAAGCGATTCGACCCAGGCGGTAAAATCGAATATTCTCAGAATTTGTTTTTCGAAAACATCCTGGTTAATTTCATCAAACTCTTTTAATGTCTTTTCCAGGAGATGTTCCCTTTTTTTTAAAACAGTTGGTATTGGTTTGCTTAAGAATTTAAAAAGAAAACTTTCAATTTTATAATCTTTTGCAGTATCCATCAGGTCTCGTTTCATCGATCGGATTTCGTATTTGATAAGGTCAAAATCCCCTAATTTGAACAAAATCATCAGGTTTACCAATCGGATGGTTCTGTATAGAGGAAGATAATAATAGTTTTTTCCACGAAGTATGATCTGGTTCAGGAATTTATGCGCCTTTTGGTATTCCGAATTTCCAAAATAAACCAACGAAGTATACAGGCAAAGTTCGGCCTGCCGGGCTCTGTTCAGTGTAAAAAGCTTATCATACAAAGTGTCGTTATAATTCGCCATCAGTTTAATGGATGAGGCATAATCACCGCGATCGAGAAAAGGGAACAACTCATATAGAAAAGTTATACACGTGAGGTTTATTCTGAAAGTAGCTGATTGAATATCTATTGCTTTTAGTTGGGTGATAAAATAACTCATTCCTTCGTAGTTATGAATGCCTCTCAGGCTTTCGAGTACACCTTCGAGCGTATGCAGGTAATATATAGGCGGATTACTCCACAAATGCTTGTTTGCTTCAAACAGGTTGTTGAGTTCGATGTACGAATTAAGTGCTGACTTATAGTCGCCAACGCTGATCAGGTAGTTGGATTGAAAAAGCTGATGCAGTTTACTGATTTCAAAGTTGTCGAGGTTCTGTGAAGCAACAATACTGATTTCGCTAAACACCAGATCGTTCAGCTCATCTTTTTGCTTTTGCGATCTGGCATGGCCTTTATACACAATCCGGTGTTTCAGATTTTCAAAAAGTGAAGATTGTTCATTTATCTTCCGCACATACTTTAACGCTTCGTTTAGCCTGAATTGCTTTTTCAACAGCGTTTTTTCGCTCAGGTTAGGGAAATTAAGTGCCAGCAGGTAATCTAGTTCAAGGCGTTCAGCCAGAAGCAAAGCATAATAGTTCTCGTACTTTTCGGCTTGTTCAATAATATCTTTGAGCAGTTCGAAGCACTCGTCAAACAAGGATTTTTCGTAAAGGATTTTAGCTTTCAGTATCTTATTGAACAGAAAATAGAAACTATCCTGCTCTTTCTTTAATTCCAGCATCGAATCAAGCAATAATTCATAGAGGTATTTAACAGTGGTTTCTACCGAAGCGCCGGGCCGGGCTTTAAGGAATTCGGACAACAGGACAGCAGTAGGCTGTTCCCTGTTTTTCTCGATGATATCGTACAACAGGATGTAATCCGATTTTGATTTGTTGCGCAACGACCGGATCCTGAAAGCCTTTTTCTCGGCCAGCGACAAGGAATGAGTCAACAGAACAAGAGACTGGAGTTTTGACATCTGGCTTATGTTTTAAATTTCATAACGAGGTTAGTTTGTTCTTTTGTGAGT
>JAIFMH010000063.1 GCA_020048595.1 Bacteroidota bacterium
AAGGCCGCAGACCCCGGAAAGAAGGAATAAAAAAAGAACTACGATTTTAGTAATCAGGGACTTCATTGAACGCCATCACATGTTGGCACGCCAATGCCTCCATTATCTGTGTATTCTTTCAAGACGGTTGCATCCTGAAAGTGCCAGTCGGGAAGAACAGGATTCGTCCGTTGGTTTGCCTGGCCTTCATACATCAGATCCATCAGATTTGCATAGCTCATCCACCAGCAGTAGGCATTGCCCAGTGCTGTGGTGGTTTCTGAAGTCTTACCGGTTAACTTATAAGTTGCTGCCCGAATTTTTTGAGCGTAATACAATGATAGATAGGACATTGCTTTAATATTATTGAGTGCAACGCCTGATTCGGTGTTGGCTTCTGCGTTTATGTCACAAACAGTATTTAAAGCAACCAATGCGTCAGCTTCGATTTCGTTTGCGAGCTGGTAAGAGTCTTTTTTACCATCACAGGTTCCGGCAGCACTGTTTTTAATATTACAGTATAATGAGCCTGGCCCGACATCGGCACTGGCAAACTGATCGACAGTTGCAAAACCCCTGAAGGTAAGGCAGGCCTCAGGATACCATTTAAAATCAAGATCAAAATCTTCATGCATCAATTCGGTTGTCCTTTGAATGCCGCTTGATGCCTTGCTCCACGCTGTAAAGAGTTCTTCCGGAGGTGCCGCTGGATACCTTAGCTTCATATAATTTTTGAAAACATCGTCGGAGGTATTCGGATTATAGGCAAGTCGCCCCCAGATCATATTCATATACCACTGGCGCTGAACCTCTAATATTCCTTGCGAGATGCTGTTTTTGCAGAAAAAGGTGCGGGTAGGAGAGAACCCGTCGGAGCCAATATAAAAGCCTGCAAAATGCTCACCATATTCAAGCATTCCGTTTATATAAGTACGTGCAAAGGATGGATCGCCCCAGGTATGGTAATAAAAATCATCGTTACGCACGGTAAACCAGGTCCTCATGTTGGTCTCTACCAGTTGTTTCGAGTTATTCCATTTTTCGAAATGTTTTGGAACCGGGACAGAGTACATGTGTGCCTTTGAATATTTATACGACATATCGAAAGTAACATTGGGCAGTTCGAAAAGCCCGGAAAATGTTTTTTTGATGTCAGCAAGGCTCGTCTGATGCCACCGATGAATAAACCGCAGCTTTCGTTGAGGGTTCTTAACTGCATAGTCATACATTGCCTTACCATAGGCTTCCCATAAAAAATCCTGAGTACTTTTATTTTCGCCATTGGTTACACCGAACCCATCGAGTTCGGGATATGTTTCAAGAAGCTTAAGCATGCTTTTGTACATATATTGCTTATTTGCTTCTGATGTATCACCATTGGCCAGGCCATATTTACCATCTGCATTTGCAACCCAGACATTCCAGTTGAAAAACAGAAATTCGAATCCGCGCGAATGTGCGAGGTTCATAACCTGTTTCCAGAAAGCGATCTTTTCTTCGATAGACATTTTTTTTGAATAGCCATTAAAACCTGTTACATCTTGTATGGCCAAATCGGGATAATCGGGCAATACAACTAACGAAGTAAACGGGTGGTTGTTCCATACCGAAACCATGTTGTAACGGTGACGCGCCATTTCATCAAACCAACTCTCCCAGAAAGTGATATCCCAAACATGGGGTATTGCATTTTGGTAGGATGTTCCCTTGCTATTTGTTTCATATGTTGGACTTTTTTCATCAAAAGGGAGATTGAGTTTAATTCCTCGCTTTAGAATTGCAGGAGACTCCTGGCTATTATACGTTTCTTTATAGCCATTAAATCTGATATTTTCGGCTATTTCTAATCCGCCATACATGGCACCATTAATGTCGCTACCAATTACCCAATACGATTTTTGTGGTGAGCTTGTAGTTCGTATTCCATAAGCTTGTTCGCCCAAAATGGCAGGAATAGTTCCTCCTTGAGTGGCTAATAATTTTGTAACTTCAGTATCCGAAGCCAGCGTAATAACAACCTTCTTTTTGGCATAACCCAATTTAAGTGATGATAGAGGGTTCATCTCGACTGTAAAACCTTTCGATTCGAGAGCAGCTTTTATATCACCGGCGGCAAATTTTATTTGCGCTATACTTGAGTTATAAAACACAGCAATTGTTTCGGCTGAAATAATTGGCGAGTATGTAAGTGACAGAAAAACAAAAACACACTTACACAAAATCCTTTTAATATTCAATTTATTATTCCTTTTCATTTTAAAGTTCATTTAAAAACTTATTTATTAGCAACACAAATTTTTGTCTATCATTTTTGTTTTTCAAATTCAGTTTGTTTTTCTTTGCTATGGCTTTAATTTCCTTTTCATGTTCAGGAAACAAGGTGATATAATTTTTTATAGTTGAAGCCGGAAGCAACATATTGTTAGCAAATATCATATATACTGAATTGTCAAACACTTCAATTGGCACATCTGGGTTTAGTAATTTAACTTGACCACCAGTTGAGATAATATTAACGTCTTTGCTACTAGCAAGTTTAGAACGTCCATAGCCTGAAACAGCCCCTTCGGTATCCCACCTTGCTTTATTCTGAAGTAAAAGCTTGAGTTGTGTTCCAGCAATAATTTCATAAAAAATAGCTCCATGAGGAATGAAAACTCTATTTTCTATCACTACCGAATCTACTTCATATAGATTCGTTAGTTTAAGTATAGTTGAGTCTCTTTTAAATAACATTTCCTGCGTCAGGGTATTGTAATTCATAGGAGCCGTCTGTATGGGTTGGTTTTGCAAATACACATTTCCTGTCTTAAACTCTTTTAAAAGATATTCAGGTTTAATAATTATCTCACTGTATTGTGCATTAAGCAAATATGTTACAAAAATGAATAAAGTGATAATTTGGATTTTAGGAGTAATTAATTTCATGATAAATAATTTTAGGATTTAATTACCAATTTTATAATGCCATAAATAAATATATCTGTTATTCAATAATTGTTCTTATTACTATTCCGGTATTCCAAAACCACCTAAATCAGTATATTCTTTCAATACCGCGCCATTTCGTCGAACCACTCTGTCCAAAAATTCATATCCCAAACATCGGGAATTGCTTTTCGGTAGGATGTCCCTTGAAAGCCACCCTTATTATCTTTTCCATAGGTGGGGCATTCCTTATCAAACGGAAAATTCAGTTTCATTCACTTTTTCAAAATTGCGGGAGATTCCTCGTTGTTGTAAGTACCCTCAAATTTATTGAATTGGATGTTTTCCGCAATTTGCAGACCACCATACATGGCACCGTTAGCATCGCCTTCAAGCACCCAGTAGGCCTTTTGAGGTTTTGAAGTTGTACGCAAGCCGTTACTGTTTCGGCAAAAAGCACTGCCGGAACTGCTATTAACACGATTACCATTGTGCATAATCGGGCAAACTTTTTTTTTAAATTAGTTTCCATCACACTGTCGCTAAATAAATGAATATGTTAAACCTATTTTTTACATTCAGGGACACCTACACCACCCAGATCCGTATAATCCTTTAATTGAAACGCATCAGCATAGTGCCAGTCAGGTGTAATTGTAACCGTTCTGAATTTGTTGCCTTTATACATGGTGTCCATTGAATTTACATATTTAATCCACCAGCAGTAGGCAACGCCCATGGCCTCTATTGCATCTGGAATCTGGTTGGCTTTTTTATAGGTGGCTGCACGGATTTTATATGCAAAATGAGTAGTGAGCCAGGCTTGTTGTTTGATATTATTTATTTTCACTTCAAGGTTAGCATCACCCTGGCTGCTTATTCCATTAATCAGAGCAAGAGCACGTTGAGCATCTGCCTCCATTTCATCAGCAAGTTGATAGGTGCTTTTCTTAGTTCCGCATGTACCTGCAGCAGAATTCGCAACGCTGCATAAATCCGACGACGATGTCCTGGCTACTTCTGTTTCAATAAAATCATTCAGAAATCTAAAAGCCCCTCCATTGCTGGGATACATGGAAGATTCGGCATACCAATGCGCATCCAGTCCCCAACTTCCCTGCGTCAGTTCCTGAACCTTTGGCAACTGACGTGAAGCCAGAGCCCAGGCATTAAACAGTGTCTCAGATGATACTTGGGGAAATCGTTGAGCCATGTGTTTTTTGAATATATCGTCAGAAATATCCTTATTGTAAGCTATCCGCCCCCACAGCAATTGTATGTACCAGTTTCTCTGAATTTCAAGCTGCCCGTTCATTGTCGTATCTTTACACCAATAAGTCCGGGTTGGGTGATAAATGTCGGAACCAATATTAAAGCTATTAATCACCTGCCTGTAAGGGATATTATTAAGAAAACCACGTACAAATTCCGGGTCACCCATATCCATGTAAAAATAATCGTCGTTGCGCAGCGTTAACCAGGTTTTCTGACCAGCGGCAGCGGCATCCGACATATCAGCTTCATACCATTTTGGTGTCAGTGTCGAAAACATATGGGCATTGGCGTATTTTACAGAGTATTCAAACTTCATGTTGGGCAGTTTTGTTAATGGCCCCCAATCTTCATACAATTTAAGAATACCTGCTCCAAGACCTCGATGAATCATGGTAAACTTCCTGTCGGGGTTGGCAATTGCATAGTCGTAGGCTGCTTGTCCATATGCTTTCCAGGTCCATGGACCTCTTGAATCCTTAGGAAGTTTCATATTATCACCAGCACTTATACCAAAACCATCAAGTTCGGGATACGTTTCGAGCAGAGCTTTCATACTTTTACTGAGGTAATCAAGAGTCGTAGGGTTGTTCTCTTTTTCTGTTATTACACCCGGATACATATCTTCGGCATACTCAGCACAAACGTTCCAGCAAAAGAAATAGAAAGAGAAACCTCGGTTGTGAGCGTAGGTCATTACCTGACGCCAAAAAGCAACTCTCTTTTCATGCGTGAGACTGGAGTCTGCATAGCCAAAAAAGCCTTCAATACCTGGTAAACAAGCCTTCTCATATTCTGGAACCTTTACCAGGGCAGGAAACGGGTGATGAACCCACACCGATAATACATTGTACCGGTTGCGAGCCTGCTGATCAAACCAGGCTTCCCAGAATTTCATATCCCAGACATTCTCAACAGCATGCTGGGTGGAAGTATTACCCATATATCCCGAATAGGTGGGTACTCTTCTATCCATAGGCAAATTAAGTTTTACGCCGCGCTGTTTAAAGTCAGGAGACACCTGCTCGTTATATTCTCCTGACAAACCATCGAAAGTAATATTCTCTGCAATTTGCAACCCACCATACATTGCACCATTCACATCGCCGCCAAACACCCACTGAGAGTTTTGTTTCCGGGTAGTAGTTTGCAGTGCATAGGCTTGTTCTCCTAAACCGGTTCGCACCGTTCCTCCTGCTGCAGCAAATAACTTTACTATTTTTTTATCCGATTCAAGCGCGATGACGATTTTTGTGTTCGGATAGCTCGCCCTGAGCATCGACAATTCGTTCATTTCTACCTTAAAGCCTTTCGATTCGAGAGCGGTTTTTATATCGGCAGCAGCAAATTGTATTTGAGGCACCTTTGAATCGAAAAACACTCCAACTTCTTGCGCAAAGACCAAAAGCGGTAAGGCCATACCCACAAAACAAGTCATCAAAAGGCGCAACACATTTCTTTTCATCATAAATTCTGGTTTCAATATTATTTTCATTAAAGTGTTACATTAATTCCAAAGTTGAAATTTTTCGTGTTTGGATATTTCATATTATTCTCACCCTGTAAATCCATGCTTTCTGCATCTATCGGGATCTTATTCCATAACCACAGATTATTTCCGTTTACATAAAGCCTGACATTATCAAGTAACATCCATTTTAGCAGGTTCTTTGGTAATGAATAACTTATCTCTAAAGTTTTCAGACGAAACAGGGAACCATCATAATATGCCCAATGCCCAATTGAACCTCGTTTGTCTATACCTAAAGCTCGAAATGTAGGGTTACTCACCTCATATTCAGGAGTGGCTGTTCTGTCAACTATGCTTTGGAAAGCTAAAGGAAAGCCATACATCATCTCCTCATTATATAAACTTCCTTCTAGTGTTGTATTATACATACCATAGAACTGTGCCATCAAGGAGAGTCCTTTATAGTCGCCTCCAAAGGCAAAACTATAAGTATTCTGAGGTTGTCTCGCATAACCATTAGCTGTAGCATCGTTACCGTTAATGTAACCATCAGCATTATAGTCAATCAATCGGGCACTTCCCGTCAAAACGTCTTTTCTGCCAGTACTGCTTTCAGGCATCACACCTGTATAGAGGGCGTCCCAGCTATCAATCATTTCGGCTGAAATTGATGTTTTAACCTGACCTATCTGATACCCTTCATTTTTCTGATAGGCTGGTAACATTTCGACATCCTCCTTGTATAAGACTTTGTTTTTAGCCAAAGTCCAGGTGTAATTGGCCCAAAGGTTCACTTTGCCAAATGTCTTATTAACCCTTAAGTCTAATTCCAAACCATTCACAATCACTTCACCTGAATTAACTGCCGGTGCGGTTTGCCCGAAAAAGTCGGGAACTGCCCGGTTTGAAGACGGGATCAACATATCGTACCGGTAATCGTTAAAATAATCAACAGATCCGGTAATTAAATCGTTGAACAAACCTATCTCAATACCAAAGTTCTGTGAACGCTTTGACTCCCAACGAATGTCAGGATTACCAACTGTGCCTTCCATAAAAGACTGGTCAACATAAATAGAATTAGCGCCACCTATAACACTACCAAAGGCAGGGCCAACCGTAGTTTCTATCATATTGTGCCAATTATTATATGGATTCCATGTAGTCAGGTATCCCCATTGCGGGGCATTACTGCCTAAATTGTCACTGCCGATCCACCCAATAGAATAACGAAGTTTCAGATTTGATATCTGAGAAATATTGTTTTTGATAAATTGCTCTTCGCTAATGCGCCATCCAACTGCGACCGAAGGGAAAAGGCCAAATTTGTAACCGGGTCCGAATTTTTCAGATCCATTGTATGCACCATTTACTTCAAAAAGGTACTTTAAATCATATTCGTACTTAATACGACCTACCCAGTCTTCACGCTTGCCTGGCCAGTTATTGCCCTGAGCATATTCCTGACGGCTGAAAAGCGCCAGACCTTCAACATAGTGTTTCCCGAAAGAGTGTTTATAGTTCAACGCTATCTCATAGTACATATTTCGAACAATGCTACCTGATAAGGGAGTCTCCACGGTATAACCTAGTGGTAACGGATAAAAGTCGAAACCATTGCTCCCTGATGGTGGGATAACGTAAACCCATGAACCTGACTTCAAATCGTATCGTTTGCGGACATAATTGCTGGGATCGGTTATATTACCCCCGTCAGTTGTAAAATAGTTATCGAACGAAAAACGACCCCACGCCGAAAGTCCCTTGGTAAGAAAATCCAATTTTTGTTCCAGATGGAAGTCGCTTGTAAGGGCTGTACGTTTTTCAACCGCCGTTCCTCCGGTTAGAAGCTTGAAGTAATAATTGCTCTCGTAAAAACTAAGCATGCTGGGTTCCCTCGCTCCAAAGATGCCATCAGAGTATATCGGCAGAGGTGTAGCCGGATTATACTTGTAAATGCCAGGCCAGAAAGCATTTCCAGGTTGATCTGGAGCCTGCTGCCTTCCGTAATAGCCACTTAAATTAACACTGAAGGTCGTTGTTTTGGTTAAGTTGAAATCGAGGTTGGTGCGGAAATTGAGACGTTGATATTTAAATTCATTTTTATATCCGCGAGGGTTATCGTCTGTTCCCGTATTCATTATATCACCATCGTTAATGTATGATAATGAATTGAAGTATTTTACGAAATCGGTACCTCCCGATACATTGACGCTGTATTTTGTAGTCAGAGCCAGATCCTTTGTCATGACATCCTGCCAGTCAACATTGGTATATTTTTCCGGATCAACATTATCACGATAGTATCCCAGAACACGTGGTGAAACATAATTAGCCATTTGTGTTGAACCCATCAAAGGCAGCTCATGAATTACAGCCCAGTTCCTGGCCAGTAATGCATCGTATGACCCCAACGGTTTCTCAACTTTCGACATTGATCTCAGTGAACTATTCACCTCGAACGACACTGAGGGTTTACCTGTGTGTCCACGTTTAGTAGTGATAAGGATTACCCCGTTTGCACCCTTCACACCATATACTGCTGCTGCCGATGCATCCTTAAGTACTGTGAAATTCTCAATTTCATCAACCGAGAGATCACTAATCGGACGTTGAGCACCATCGACCAGAATAAGTGGTTGCGTGTTGTTCCAGGTGCTCAAACCACGAATAAGAATTTCGGTTTCATTTCCATGCTCACCGGTGGTACCAGGGGTTCCGGTTTTGACCATAACTGTTACCCCCGGTATTGCCCCGCTTAATGCATCTGTAAGGTTTGATAATGCACCTTTCGTTTTCAGGGCCTCACCTGAAATTTGGGCAATAGCACCAAGATTGGTTCTTTTCGTTGAGGCACCATATCCAACCACGAGCACTTCATCGCCCTGACCGGTTACTGTGTCAACGAGTTCTCCTGTAATGCTTTGTGAAAAAAGCTCTACTGAAAAGGATAAAAATAAACAAAGAAAAATTGTTATTCTTCTCATTGATGTTCGGTGTTTCTCTTGTTCCTGAAAGGAGAGAGGGTAATTATTAAATCCTTTTGCATTGAATAATATCAAGGGAACTACGATAATTAATCTACATGTTTTAACGCAAACATCCGGCACTTGTCCATAAGCTATTGACAAGAACTGTATAAACATTCCGGTGAGAGAAATAGAGTTGCATGAACTGTAAATTGGATCATTTACAACCAGGAACTCCTGCACCACCTAAATCGGTATATTCCTTAAGGGCAGAAGCGTCGGCATATTTCCAGTCGGGCATAATTGAATGATTTCTGAATGAATCGCCATAATATGTCTCCTCCATCAAACGGGTATATTTTATCCACCAGCAATATGCTTCTGCCATTTCCTCCCTTGCCAGGTCGGTCTGTCCCGATTTTTTATAGGTAGCCCCCCGGATTTTATGGGCATAATATATTCCCAGGCTGGCCATTTGCTTCACATTGTTAATAGCAATATCAAGATCGGCATCCCCATTTTCTTTTATGCTATTGATTAACGTAAGAGCCTTCTCCGAATCAGCCTGCATTTCATCGGCAACTTCGTAAGATGATTTTTTACCATCACACTTTCCCGCTGCTGAAGCAGTAATATCACATAGATTTGATCCCTTTGCAACTGTTGTTTCGTTGGCAAACCCATCGATGGTTCTGAAGCCGGTTCCTCTTTCCGGATCGCTCCAGCAGCCTTCGGGATACCAATGGAAATCAAGACTCCACTTGCCCATTATCAGCTCAGTAACTTTGGGTAATGAACGGGAGGCAAGTGACCATGCCTGGAAAAGATTGTCAGATGAAATGGCAGGGTAGCGCACATCGAGCAGATTCTTAAATACATCGTCGCTGATTTGAGGATTATACGAGATCCGTCCCCAAAGCATTTCCATATACCATCTTCTCTCAACCTCCAGTTGACCGTTCATAGCCTCATTTTTATAGAAATAGGTCCGGCTTGGGGTATAACCGTCAGAACCGATATACATACCAGTAACTGTCTCTTTATCAGGAATACCGTACATATAGTCGCGTACAAATTTAGGATCACCCCAGTTGAAGTAGAAGTAATCGTCGTTGCGAATAGTTACCCATGACTTAATGCCCAATTTTGTGCACGATTGTATTGAATTTGTCCATTGAGGTGTTGGAGTAGAATACATATGAGCCTGGGCATATTTATGAGAATAATTCAATGTTACATTTTTAACTTCTTTAAGTGAAGAATACTTTTCGTTCAGAATTTCAGGGCTTGAACCGATACCTCTGTGAATCAAATTGAATTTTCGTGATGGGTTTTTAGCCATATAATCACTAACCGCTTTTCCCATGGCATCCCAGGTCCATTGTGTCTTCAGCCTGCTGTCTGCATTGAATCCCTGGGTTTCATTCATCATCCCATCTCCTGCTGAGATTCCAAAGCCATCGAGGTCAGGATAGGTTTCGATAAGTGCCTGCATACTTTTATACATATAATCCAATGTGGTTGCATTGGTTCGAACCGCTGCAATGTCCGGATATTGGTCTTTGGCATAATCGAGATATATATTCCAGTTAAAGAAATAGAATTTCATACCACGGTTGTGGGCATATTGCATCACTTCGCGCCAGAAAGAAACACGTTGTTCGTGGTTTAATTCCCTGACAAAACCGTCAAATCCTTCAATGTTTGGCAGGGAGGCTTTCGGATAGTCGGGTAGTTTTACCAACGCCGGAAAAGGGTGATGTACCCAGACTGATAAAACATTATAACGATTGCGGGCTTGCTGATCAATGAGTTTTTTCCAAAAAGTAATATCCCAGACATGAGGAATGGCTTTTTTAGTGGAATTTGAAGTCCAGCCTCCCACATATGTAGGAATTCTTTTGTCTAATGGCATATTGAGTTTCATCCCCCGGTTTAGCATAAACGGAGCTTCCTGATTGTTCCATGTACCTGAAAATCCCTCGAAGAGAATATTTTCAGCAACCTGGAATCCTCCGTACATGGCCCCGTTAATGTCACCGCCAAGCACCCAGTAAGAAAGTTGCTTCCTTCTGGTAGTGCGCAGAGCGTAAGCCTGTTCGCCCAACCCGGACGGAATAGTACCACCCTCACTGGCAAGTAATTTTGTAACTTCAGCATTTAAAGAAAGGGCGATCACAACCTTCTTTTTAGTATACTTTGCATTCAGGGAGGATAGGGGAAACATTTCCACAGTATAACCCTTCGATTCCAGTGCAGATTTGATGTCACCTGCAGAGAACTGAATTTGTGCTACGGAATTATCGGAAAAGAGGCCTACCGTTTCGGCAGAAGCTATAGACGAGTTGGTAAGAACCGTGATACTAAGTGCACAAAAATGTGCCAAAATTCTTTTTAACATATATCTGACTTTTGCTGGTTTCATAATATCTTTCTCAATTGTTGTTCCTTGTCAGCTCCTGTCGTGCTTAAGGAAGTCCCGGAATTGACTACAGTAAGCTACTTTCTTCTGACAAGTACGACCCAATCCTGGTTGCTGCTTTTTGGGGCTTTGCCCAGGGAAACCGTTTTACCTCCTTTAACAGATCTTACATTTCCCTTTTGCAGGCTTCCACCAGTTACCGGGTTAAACCATTCGACGGTAAAATCGCCGTTTTCATAAGCCAGGTCCAGGTTCGTTGTATTAACATATGCCAGATACACAAGGTAGATTTCTCCGGGTTTGCCCAGGCAATGTTTTTCTTTGTCCATTTCATTATTTCCGATCAGGGCATCCATGTTTTTCATATCCTGGAAGGGTATATTGTTGTCAATTAAAAAGTTGACAGCTATGCGGCAGAAATCCCATGATTTATCC
>JAIFMH010000256.1 GCA_020048595.1 Bacteroidota bacterium
AACTGATAAATGAGAGTTCCCTGAAGAAAATGACCACAATCAAAGATGGTTATGGTTTAGGTATATTTAAAGTGCCATTTCATGAAAGATCAGCTTTCAGCCATAATGGAGGGATTGACGGATTTTCATCATCGCTGGCTTTTTTCCCCGAAGATAAAGTTGCTGTTGCTTTTAGCTCCAATGCTTTGAATTATCCAATGAACGAGATCCTTATTGGAATACTTAGCTGTTATTTTGACAAACCATACAAAATCCCGGATTTTAAAACGGTTACGCTATCCCCGGAAAAACTGGCTGCCTGTGAAGGCGAATATAATTCGGAGCAATTGCCCCTGGTTATTACAGTAAAAAGTGATGGGAATAAACTTATTGCACAGGCTAGCGGGCAACCAGCATTTTCATTGGATGCAGTCTCGGAAACCGAATTCAGATATGATCAATTCAACATTGTTATGATTTTCAACAAAACCGCCTCAGGGATTGCAGATGGATTTACGCTGAAACAAGGTGGTGAATATATTTTTAAAAAGGTTTTAAAGCCTTAATAGTTGTATTTCAGAAAAATTGGTTGAAAGATGAAACAAAGAAGTCAGGATAAAAAGCAGCACTGAATTGGCTTGTTCTTTAGTAGTTTAGAGATTTAACCTTGAAATTTGAATTATGAACCAGGAATACAATCTGAAAATCACTTTTCATAATTCAAAAATCGTCTTCTTCCCGCCGGTTTTGAAAAGGAGTACATGTGCATCCTCTATGGTTACGAGGCAACCATAACGTACACTTTCCAGGTATGGTTTAATTACTTCGAAGAAAGCCTCAATTTTGGGGCTTTCGTCAATTATTTCAACTACCACAGGAAGTTTGTCGTTGGTTTCCCAGAATTTAGCCGAATGAACTATACTGCTGCTTCCGTAACCCATTATTCCTTTGTGGACTGTTGCACCAGCAAGTCCATTTCGCCTGGCAGCAAAAACAAGCATCTCATATAAAGGTGTATGCTTCAGTTTATCAGTGGAACTGGTGTACACCCTCAATATCTTAACACTATCATTGGAGTTCATGGCTATAAGATTTTAATAAGCATGATCCCGGCAAAAGTAGCAAGCAATCCTACAAAAATACTGCCGCCGGTATATAAAAAGAAGTTAAACAATTCATTATCGCGAAGCATGGCCATATTTTCGGCAGCAAAAGCGGAAAAGGTAGTAAATCCGCCACAAAATCCTACCGTTAATATCAAACGCCACTCCGTGCTTAAAAAATTACCTTTTTCCGAAATCCCATAAATAAGTCCAATTAAAAAACATCCTACTACATTTACAACGAAGGTTCCATAAGGAAAAGATGATGGAAAATATGCTGCAAAATACCGCGAAGTCAGGAACCGGGCAACAGTTCCCAGGAAACCACCTGTACCAACTAAAAGTATTAATTTTATCATTATGAGGTTTTAGCGGTTAGGATTTGGGGATTAGAGTCCAAAAGCTGATTTGTGAACCAAAATTAAGCCTTTTTATTAAGAAATCAGCTCAGGATTGCGATTTAAAGTATGGTTAAATTATCTGTGTTAAATTAAAAAAGGTGTGAACTGCGCTGAAAAGTGAAAATAATTTCACCTTTCATTTCACAATTCACACCTGCTTTATTCGTTAATTTGAAAACATGAAAGGAGCCATTGAGCTCTATTCATTATTAATTATGGAAAGGCAATGCTCAATACTTTTCCAGGTACGTTCAATATCGTGATCAAGACCTACACTGAAGCGGACCAATCCTGCCGAAAGTCCCATATCATGCTGTACATCTTCAGGCACTTCGCTGGATGTACTTTTGCCGGAATTGCTGAACAAAGTTTTGAAGTATCCCAGACTAACAGCGAGGTATCCAACATCATGCATTTCCATCAATTCCATAAACCTCGAAGCTTTATCACTGGTTACCATATCAATGGACAGCATTCCACCAAAACCGAAATCAGGGTGCATCTGGCTTTTCATCAATTCATGACCTTTATGATCAGGTAAACCAGGATAGTTGATCTTTAATCCGGCATCCTTCATTTTCAATGCAAGGTACATGGCATTTTTGCTGTGTTGCTGCATACGGATATGAAGCGTATGAAGATTCTTCAAAATGCTTGACGAACGCAATGGATCGAGAACCGGACCTAGTAACATAGCAGTTCCGGAATTCACATCAATCAACGAATTAATAAATTCATGGGTTCCGCAGATAGCGCCGGCAACACAATCGTTTTTACCGTTAATAAACTTGGTCATGCTGTAAAGCACAATATGAGCGCCTAATTTTGCAGGAGCAATCATCATCGGGGTAAATGTATTATCTACCATCAGCTTGATATTGTGTTCGTTGGCTATGGCAGCTAAAACTGGTATATCCGATATCTGAAGCAATGGATTTGTCATCGATTCAGTATAAATAATCTTAGTCTGAGGCGTAATTGCTTTCCTTACGGCATCCAGATCCGTGATATCGACAAAAGTGGTTTTAATATTAAATTTCGGAAGGTAATTCTGCATAAATGCGAAAGTTCCGCCATAGGTAGTAACACTCGAAACAATATGATCACCCGAATTACAACACTGCAGAATTGCAGAAGTTATAGCACCCATTCCCGAAGCCGTTACCCAGCCTTCTTCGGTTCCTTCCATAGCAGCCAAAACATCAGCCAGGTACTTATTACTTGGATTCCAATGTCGTGAATAAAGGAAACAACCTTCAGCCTCTCCATGAAAGGTATCGGTCATGGTTTTAGCTTGCAAAAAAGTGTATGTTGCTGAATCGGTGATAGATGGATTAACATCGCCGTACTCGCCGAATTGTTTCATCTCAAAAATTGCGCGTGATGGATCGTGTTTCATAGGAATGATTTTTTTGTGAAATTACAGTTTTTTTTGAAAAACAAAAGATTTCATTATTTCGAAATGCAAAACTACCAGATGTTTAATTAATCAGCACTATTTATAACATTTTGAATTCAATATTGAAATAATATTTTAAATTTGAAACTTATACTGATTTATAACTTTCATTTTGAATTAAACTTAATTAAACCATGCAGATAAACTTTCATCTTGATGCACTCGACAAAAGAATTGTAGAACAATTAATGAAAGATGCACGCATGCCGTACGTTGAAGTAGCCCGGCATTGCAAAGTAACCCACACAGCAGTTCATCAGCGTATACGCAAAATGAAAGAAGCAGGGATTATATCCGGCTCACAGTTGGTTTTCAATCATAAAAGTATGGGCTACCTAACTTGTGCGTTTATCGGGATACAGGTAAATCTCACATCCACCAGCACACATAACGAGGTTTTTAATAAAATCCAGAAAATACCGGAAATCGTAGAGTGTCATCACATTTCGGGAAAATACTCATTACTGATCAAAATTATAACACGTAACAACGAGCATCTGAAACAAGTAATTGTTGAGCAAATACAAGCCATTCCGGAAATTTCCTTTACGGAAACATTCATCTCGTTGCAGGAAGGCTTTTCAAGGCAATTACCGATTGGTTAATTTAATTTAACCAGATTCGAAAAAAGAACAAAATGATTAAAAAGGGATTGATTTCATTTAACTGGAAATCAAAAAAAGTAATGATTAAAAGGCTAATCAAAAAATTACATGACATGCTTAACTAATGTATAATACTGATAATCTGATATTTAATTAAATATAAGCATAATTAATTATTTTAGTACTTTTGCAGAAAATAATTAACAAACCAATATAAATTAAAATGAAAAGAATTTTAATCCTGGTACAGGTTATTGGCCTTACCATTTTGATGGCCTGTAATTCAGGTGGTTTAGGTAGTAAAGGTGGCAGTCCTGAGCAGCCTTATGGCGAAGAAAGTGGCATTGTTACCTATAAACCTATGGATATGATGGGTGTTAAAGTTACCCAGACCTTGTATTTTGACGATTACGGTAAAAAGGAAATGCGTGAAACTATGGTTGAAGGAAATATGATGGGCATGGACATGCGCCAGCATACTATTGATATCAGGGATGGCAATATCATGTATCATTATGAAATCGAAAATATGTCGGGCGGACAGGACAGGGCTACAAAAAATGCCTACAAAACTACCCTTACCCCGGAAATGTTCGAACAAATGAATGTGGCTGCTTTAAGCGATAAGCTAAAAACCAGGCTCAGCTATAAAGACGAAGGCAAAGAAACTGTTGCCGGTGTTGAAGGAACTAAATATTCAATTGCTCCTGACAGCCTTAATCCTGAAAACCGTATCACCGGAGTACATTTCAAAAATATTCCGATAAAAGTTTCGATGGGTCAAATGGAAATCATTGCTGATAAGGTTGAATTAGGTGCTAAAATTGCAGCTGATAAATTTAAAGTTCCTGAAGGTTATACCGTTATGGACCAGCCTACTGAACAAATGCAGCAAATGCCTTCTGAAGCTCCTGCTGAAGCACAACCTGAAACTAAATAACAAAGATCTTAGTCCCAGTTAAACAGCCTGCTTTCAGCAGGCTGTTTTGTTTTGTAACCATTCAGAACTGCTTTTAATGTTAGCATCTTTTAACAAGACCAGGGCAACAAAAAGCAATAATAGTTTGTTTTAAGAGAGATATTCAAAAGAAAACAGGCAAAATCCGGTTAAAAAATGGTAATTTTGCCGCTCATTTTAAAATTCACTACATATGAATTATGATGTTATTGTAATTGGCAGCGGTCCGGGAGGTTATGTAGCAGCAATCAGGGCTTCACAACTTGGTTTAAAAACAGCAGTAGTTGAAAAATCAGAACTAGGTGGTGTTTGTCTGAACTGGGGCTGTATTCCTACCAAGGCTTTGCTAAAAAGCGCACAGGTATATAACTATCTGAAACATGCAGCCGATTATGGAATAGTTCTTGAAGGTTCAGCTACAGCTGATCTTCCTGAAATGGTAAAAAGAAGCCGTGGCGTTGCCGAAGGCATGAGTAAAGGAATTCAGTTTTTACTTAAAAAGAACAAAGTTGATCATATACAAGGTTTCGGTAAGTTAAAACCTGGTAAAAAGGTGGAAGTTACTGATGCTGAAGGCAAAGTATCGGAATTAACCGCTTCGCATATCATTATTGCCACCGGAGCCCGCTCGCGCGAATTACCAAATCTGAAACAGGATGGCAAGCATATTATCGGATACCGCGAAGCAATGACTTTACCAGTAAAGCCTAAAAGCATGGTTGTAGTCGGTTCGGGAGCAATAGGCTCCGAATTTGCTTATTTCTATAACAGTATCGGTGTTCAGGTAACTTTGGTGGAATTTCTTCCAAATGTTGTTCCGTTGGAAGATGAAGAAGTTTCGAAACAACTGGAACGCAGTTTTAAAAAAGCAGGAATGAAGGTAATGACTTCTTCATCAGTTGAATCCGTTGAAATTAAGGGTGATATCTGTAAAGTAAGTATCAAAACACCAAAAGCAATTGAAGTAGTTGAATGTGATATTGTACTTTCAGCCGTTGGAATTGCCACCAATCTCGAAGGCATCGGACTTGAAGAAACAGGTATAAAATTTGAAAAAGGCAAAGTACTTGTTGATGGTTTTTATCGTACCAATATTGATGGATATTATGCAATCGGCGACATTGTAAGCGGCCCGGCATTAGCTCACGTTGCTTCGCACGAAGGAATTACCTGTGTTGAGAAAATTGCTGGAATGCATGTAGAAGCTATGGATTATGGAAACATTCCGGGCTGTACATACACATCTCCTGAAATTGCTTCCGTAGGCATGACTGAAAAAGCGGCAAAGGAAGCCGGTTATGAAATTAAAGTCGGGAAATTTCCTTTCTCAGCTTCAGGAAAAGCCAGTGCTGCCGGTTCGAAAGAGGGTTTTGTTAAAGTAATTTTTGATGCAAAGTACGGTGAATGGCTTGGAGCACATTTTATTGGCGACAACGTTACCGAACTGATCGCTGAAGTTGTGGTTGCCCGTAAACTAGAAACAACCGGTCACGAAATCATTAAATCTGTTCATCCACACCCAACTATGAGCGAAGCTGTTATGGAAGCCGTTGCTGCTGCTTATGGTGAAGTGATTCATATCTAGCGAAGAAGTCGGAAGTCGGAAGGCGGAAGTCAGAAGGCGGAAGACGGAGGTCGGAAGACGGAAGTCAAAAGTTGGAAAATTAGTATCGCTACTACCCTAAAACCTAAATCCTAAAACCTAACCCCTTAAACTACATGGAGCTTATTCCAACAGCAATACCAGATGTACTAATTATAAAACCTGATGTTTTTGGCGACGATCGCGGTTATTTTTTCGAATCGTTTCATGTTGAAAAATTTGCAGCTTTAGGCATAACCGAACCATTTGTTCAGGATAATGAATCCCGTTCACAAAAAGATGTACTTCGTGGTTTACATTATCAGCTTGAACCTTTTGCACAGGGTAAACTGGTTCGGGTTATACAAGGTGCTGTTTTAGATATTGCCGTTGATATCAGGCGTAACTCTCCAACGTTCGGGAAATGGGTTTCGATGAAACTTACCAGTGAAAACAAATGGATTTGCTGGATTCCGAAAGGATTTGCACATGGCTTTGTTTCACTCGAAGACGATACAATTTTTACGTACAAATGTTCAGGGGTTTACAACAAAGCTTCCGAGGGAAGTGTGCGCTGGAATGATCCTGAATTGAATATAGACTGGGGGATATCAAATCCCTTGTTATCGGAAAAAGATATACTGGCACCATTATTTAAGGATGCCCGGTTATTCTAAATCCACCGCTTGCATTTACCGGTTGTTAAAATAGCCACCGGCATAATTAAATTGTTTTAAATGAGTAAAAGATTCATATTTATTTTTGCACTTGTGGCATTTGCAGCTTTCGAAGGTTTTTATTATTCACGAAACCTTTCAAAGTCGGCAGGTGACATCGATTACCAAAAAGCCTTTCAACATAGCAATAAAATCTTTTCGCTGGTACTGCCTGATAAAGCTGAATTTGCTTCGGAAGAAGCACCTATGGGATTGTATTATGTTCGCGAAGGTCTTGACCGTGAGTTAATGGTAAATACGTATTGGCATTCTTCAACCTTGTTGATGCTTAAAAAATCGAACCGGTATTTCCATATTATTATCCCGATTCTAAAGAAATACAATATCCCTGAGGATTTCAAATACCTGGCTCTGATAGAGAGTGGTTTGTCGAATGTTAAATCTCCGGCAGGTGCTGCAGGATTCTGGCAGATTATACCAGGAACTGCTAAACATTTCGGTCTTGAGATTACTGAGCAGGTTGACGAAAGATACCATATTGAAAAAGCTACTGAAGCTGCGTGCAAGCTTTTACGAGGTTCATATAATAAGTTTGGCAGCTGGACACTTGCCGCAGCAGCTTATAACGTAGGTGAAGGCAGGATAGCAAAAGAACTGGAACGGCAAAAAACCAGCAATTATTACGATTTGTACCTTCCTGAAGAAACCATGCGCTATATGTTCAGGATTATAGCATTAAAATTATTGTATGAACATCCTACCGAATATGGTTATTATATCCGTAAAAAAGATCTTTATCCTCCTATTCCAACTTATACGATAACTATTGATTCGAGTATTAACAACCTTCCGTTGTTTGCAAAATCAATGAATATAAATTACCGTTTGCTCAAGGAATTTAATCCCTGGTTGCGTTCGGATAAGCTGACGAACTCCGGAAAGAAAAAATATTTACTCACATTACCCAAAAAGGGCTTTGAAGAGTTTGATAAACTGCTGGCTGAAATTGACAATGCTGAACAGATTTTTAATGACACTATTACTGCCGGTTCGCTGCCAAAATAAGCATGATAATTTTAAAATGGCATCAACTACCTACTACGTATGAATCAGGGCAGCATTAATCTAAAGCCGGAGGAAGAACCGGAAACCACACATCAGGAATACCTTGAAGTTTATGGTGCACGGGTACATAACCTGAAAAATATTGATGTTATTATTCCTCGTGATAAATTGGTTGTAATTACCGGATTAAGCGGAAGCGGAAAATCTTCACTGGCATTCGATACAATTTATGCCGAAGGTCAGCGTCGGTATATGGAAACATTTTCGGCTTATGCACGCCAGTTTATGGGCGATATCGAACGTCCGGATGTAGATAAAATAACAGGATTAAGCCCGGTTATTTCCATTGAACAGAAAACGACCAACCGGAATCCCCGCTCCACCGTAGGCACAATTACCGAGATTTATGATTTCCTCAGGCTGCTCTATGCCAGGGCCGGTGAGGCTTATTCGTTTGCTTCGGGTCAGAAGATGGTAAGGTATACTGATAACCAGATTATTGATCTGATCCTTTCAACTTATTCAGAAAAAACTATTTATATCCTTGCCCCGCTGGTTCGTGGACGGAAAGGTCATTATCGCGAGCTTTTTGAGCAGATCAGGAAACAAGGATTTCTGAAAGTGAGGGTTGACGGTGAGGTAAGTGAGATCACATTTGGAATGCAGGTCGACAGGTACAAGATTCATGATATTGAGGCTGTTATCGATACTATTAAAGTCAACGAAAAATCGCTTACAAGGCTTACAGCTTCCATTCAAACTGCTTTACGGCAAGGGAAAGGTGCCTTGATGGCAATGGAATCAACATCCAAAGATGCAAGGTTTTACAGCAGGCTGCTTATGGACCCGGAGACCGGAATAGCATATGATGAGCCTGAGCCCAACAGTTTTTCGTACAATTCGCCGTATGGTTATTGCCCGCGTTGTAAGGGTTTGGGATATATTTCGGAAATCGATCTGGTTAAAGTTATTCCTGATTCGTCAAAAAGCATCAGAAAAGGTGGTATTGCACCGGTTGGCGAATATAAACCAACCTGGATATTCAGGCAGCTTGAAGCTATTGCGCATAAATATCATTTTACGCTGGATACACCTTTATCCGACATTCCGGATGAAGCTATTGAGACCATTTTATATGGTTCGGAGGAAGTAATCAAAGTTAAAAACGAGTATCTTGGCGTTACGTCATCGTATTCGCTCAATTTTGAAGGAATTGTTCAGCATATATTGAATCAGAATGAAGCCGGTAATCCGGAAGGATTAAAACGTTGGGCCGAAGGATTTATGAATTCTATCGAATGTCCTGATTGCAATGGATCGAGGCTGAAAAAGGAATCTCTCTTTTACAGGATCAATGGTAAAAATATAGCCGAACTTTCAAAAATGGACCTGATAAACCTTTCCGAATGGTTTGGTGAGCTTGAACCACAACTGGAAGAAAGGCAGAAACTGATAGCTCACGAAATTATCCGGGAAATTCAAAGCCGTTTATCGTTTCTGCTAAATGTAGGACTTGACTATCTTTCACTTAATCGTACTTCAGGTAGTCTTTCGGGAGGCGAATCGCAGCGGATACGGCTTGCTACACAGATTGGTTCACAATTGGTCGGAGTTCTTTATATTTTGGATGAACCAAGCATCGGGCTTCACCAAAGAGATAATCACAGGCTGATCAATTCTTTGAAAAACCTTCGGGATACAGGTAACTCTGTAATTGTTGTTGAACACGACCAGGATATGATTATGGCTGCCGATCACGTAATTGATATGGGACCAGGAGCAGGTACGCATGGTGGTCATGTAGTTGGCGAGGGTTCACCTGAGCAATTACTTAACTGTAAAAGCATTACTTGCCAGTATTTATCAGGTAAAAAGAAAATTGCACTTCCGCTCAAGCGCAGGAAGCTGGAGAATGACTTTCTCACACTCACCGGAGCTACAGGCAATAACCTAAAAAATGTAACATTAAAGCTACCACTCGGAGTTTTTACATGTATCACTGGCGTATCAGGAAGTGGGAAATCGAGTCTTATCAATGAAACATTGTATCCGATCCTGAGCAAGTATTTTTATCGCTCGGAACAGAAGCCTCTGCCCTACCTGAGTATTGAAGGGATCAAACTGATTGATAAAGTAATTGAAATTGACCAGTCGCCCATTGGCCGCACACCTCGTTCGAATCCTGCAACCTATACCGGAGTGTTTGATGAAATAAGGAAATTATTTTCTTCACTTCCTGAATCAAAAATAAGGGGATACAAACCCGGGCGTTTTTCATTTAATGTAAAAGGCGGTAGGTGTGAAACATGCCAGGGAGCAGGCATACGTGTAATCGAGATGAACTTTCTGCCCGATGTGCATGTTCCCTGCGAAGTTTGCGAAGGAAAGCGTTACAACCGCGAAACGTTGGAAGTTCGTTTCAAAGGTAAATCCATTACCGATGTTCTGGATATGACCATTGAACATGCCGTTGAGTTTTTTGAAAACATACCATCTATTCTGCAGAAAATAAGCACATTAAACCAGGTAGGACTCGGATATATAACCTTGGGACAGCGATCCACAACCTTATCAGGCGGTGAAGCGCAGCGTGTAAAACTGGCAACGGAATTATCAAAGCGCGATACTGGAAAAACCCTTTATATCCTCGACGAACCGACTACAGGACTTCATTTTGAAGATGTAAATATTTTGCTTCATGTGCTAAATAAACTGGTCGACCGGGGAAATACAGTGCTCGTAATTGAACATAACCTGGAGGTGATCAAAATAGCCGATTATGTTATCGACCTTGGTCCCGAAGGTGGTGGACGTGGCGGATATATTATTGCAGAAGGCACTCCTGAACAACTGATAAAGAATAAGGAGAGTTTTACAGCTCAATATTTGAAAGAAGTTATTGGGTAATAGGGAAAATGGGAAATAGGGAAATGGGAAAATGGGAAAATAGAAAATGGTTCTGTTCAGCTGGCTTCAGGGGAGCGGCTTGGTTCGGCTACGCTCATCAGCCATCACTCAGGATAAAAATAGGAATTCGGCAATATTGGGATCAATTGCCCCGACCTTCAGGTCGGGGAGAACAAGAATAAACAGCTAGTAGAAAAGAATAAACCTGACAGCGTATGAAAGACCTGTCCGTTTTGACAGGACGATAAATAGGAGATAGTAAATAGCAAAACCTGTTGCGGATTTTTTCTGATAAAACATCAATAAACATTGTACTATTTTCAAACTATAATTTCTTTGGGCTCTAAAACCATAAATTACAAATCCGATCATAGTTTATTAATCTATAAGCCTTAAATATAAAATCTTAATTGCATTACAGAGATTAAAAAATATTTCAAAATAATCAAACCATCATGAATCCATTAATTGCTATAACCTGCGTTAACACAGGTACAACTAAAAAAATCAGTAAAGGAACTTCTCTCGAGAGAGTTATCGAAGAATTTGGAGTTAAAATGAATAATCCCATTTTGGGAGCCATGGTTAACAATGTGTTGGAAGAACTGACTTTTCTGGTGTTCCATCCTATTTCACTTCAATTTATTGATATTAC
>JAIFMH010000130.1 GCA_020048595.1 Bacteroidota bacterium
GTGCTCGTATCTGGAAGGGCAAAAACATGGATTATGGTTTTCCTTTAATGAAGCTGGCACAAAAGTGTCCGAAGCCTATTACCGTCACAACAAAAAAGACGGTATTTGGCGAATATGGGACGAAAACGGCAAACTTCGTTACGAGATGTTTTATAGCAATGGTGAAAAAACTGGTGTCTGGCGCATTTGGGACGAAAATGGAAAACTTATAAGTGAACGAAATTATAGTTCAAGTTAACTAATGACTTTGTTTATAGTGGGATACTTCTAATTCTATCCTGTTTACCACTTCTTGCCTGCAATGAGATTTATTAATGATTGATTGTTTAGGTTTAACGCTGAGGCTGTCGCGAAATCGACAGCCTTTTAAGTATTAATATTTTGCTAATACGGACTTCAAATCATGTGATTTTTTTTTTAGGTTTCTGCTTTATTTGATAACGCTTGTTTTAGTAAAATATCAATACAATTTTATTATTTCTAATAATTAGGTGGATACATCATTTGTTAATATTAAAATAATTCGTTTTACTCGACAGTAGTTTTTAAAAAAAAGATTCTTTTATTTAATAATCAAGTACATACATCATCTGTTAATATTAAAGTAACATAGAGTTAATATTAACTTTAGACACATTGGGAAATTTATAGTTTCCTTTGCGGCATTAAAAACTTAAAAACTAATTTATGAAAACTAAACTTTTTTTAGCTACTATTGCTCTTTTGGCAATATTTACTTCGTGTGATAAAGATGAGGAGACTTTTAAAGTTCCTGAGGTAACAGCTCCTGCAAACACAACCATTGAAATGGGAACGTCAACCGATCTTTCTTTTACATTTACTTCTGAGGCAGGTTATAAATCCTCAGCATTAACAACAACGAATGGAGCATCTACTATTAAAACCGATGCTGCCAAAGGTGCGACCTCAGGTACGATAGTAGTTACCTATACTGCCGGAAATACTATAGGAGCAGGTGCAGTAACCCTTACCCTGACTGATGATAAGGACCAGACCGGTTCTGTAACCGCGGTTATAAGTGTGGTTGAAGAAGAACTAGTAATTGCAGTAACAGGAAATATATCACAGAATACTACATGGGAAACCGGTAAGGTTTATTTGCTTGAATCACGCATCGCTGTTACTTCAGGTATTACTCTTACCATTCAACCTGGCGTAATTGTGAAAGGCCAGGCTGGAACAGGTGCAAATGCAACTGCTCTTGTTATAGCTCGTGGCGGTCGTTTATTGGCCGAAGGTACTGCTGATTCACCTATTATATTTACATCAGTGGCTGACGAAATCATGCCAGGACAGATTGCCAGTCCAAACCTTGACCCGGATCTTAATGGCCTTTGGGGTGGTTTGTTAATATTAGGTAATGCGCCCATTTCTGCTGATGCTTCGTCAGTTCAGATCGAAGGAATTCCTGCTTCAGACCAGAATGGTTTATATGGTGGCGACAATGCAGCCGATAATTCAGGAATAATTCGTTTTATCTCTATCCGACATGGGGGTGCAAATATAGGAGAAGGCAATGAAATTAATGGTTTAACTCTTGGAGGCGTTGGCTCTGGTACCATTATTGAAAATGTAGAAGTTATTGCAAATCAAGACGATGGTATTGAGTTCTTTGGTGGTACCGTTAATGTGAAAAATGTGATCGTTTGGAATACAGGAGATGATGCAATTGATACTGACCAGTCATGGGCAGGTACTCTTGATAATTTCATTGTTGTGAATCCTGGAGACGAATGTTTCGAACTTGATGGTCCTGAAGGTGCAATGAAAGCTGGTCATGTGATCAAGAACGGTTCAGTATTAGCTGATAATGCTGAAGGGCTGGTTGATCTTGATGACAACTCTATTATTGAGATGAAAGATGTCTATTTTACTCATATGACTGCCGGACAAGACTTTGATTTGAATCCTACAGGCTTAACAGCTTCAGGAATCCAGGCTACTCTGCCTGCCGCAGCTAATGTAACCGACTTTTTCAAAGCTGGTAGTGATGCTTTTGTTACTGTTGTTGCAGAAGGTGCCAACACCGTGGGTGCTACTGTTAGTGCATTTTCAAACTGGACATGGGCTCATGAGTCAGGCGCATTGTCTGGTTTATAAAAGAATAAGTTAAAATAATTTAAACATTCATAGATAAGCTCGCAGGCAACATTCGTCTGCGAGTTTATCATTAATGACAACAAATATTTTGGAAGATGATTGAAAAACGTTTTTTAGTTTCATTGATTTTGATTTTTTTGGCCTCACTGGTTAGTGCTCAAAATGGATTTATCAGAGGTTCAGTGTATGATGACGTAAACGGAGATGCTCTCCCCGGTGTAACAATACTCGTCGATGGTACCACTACGGGTACTCTCTCAGACCTGGATGGTAAATTTAGCCTTAGTCTTGCTCCTGGAAAATACAAAATCAGAGTATCTTTCATTTCATTCGAAACTTTATTCATCGAAGATGTAGAAGTTAAACCTTCAGAGGTTACGCTTTTTGATAATCTTCGTCTGAAAGAAGTTACGTTTGAGTTGTCATCAGTTACAATAACATCCAGAGCAGTGCGTAACACAGAAAATGCTATTCTGGCCGTCAAGCATAAATCAATTAATCTTATGGATGGCGTTTCTGCTGCCAACTTCAGGAAAACCGGGGATTCTGATGCTGCCGCTTCCATGAAACGAGTAACGGGTGTTTCTGTAACCGCAGGAAAATATGTTTTTGTACGGGGATTGGGTGACCGGTATACGAAGACCATATTGAATGGAATTGATATTCCAGGTCTTGATCCTGACCGCAACACTTTGCAAATGGATATGTTCCCAACCTCAGTTATCGATAATATTATAGTAAGTAAATCCTTTACAGCTGATCTCCCTGCTGATTTCACCGGAGGTGTGATTGATATTGGCCTGAAAGATTTTCCCAATGAGCTGCAAGGAGTGGTTTCTGTTTCAACTGGCTACAATTCAAAGTTTCATTTCAATGAGAATTACCTCACTTATAATGGGGGTAAAATGGATTTTCTTGGTTTTGATGATGGCACGAGAGATATTCCTGCAGAAGATAATATCCCGCTGTTTGCAGATGTAGTTGGAGATGTTAATGGAGACGAAGCCCAGCGGTATAAAGAAATTCTTGGCGCTTTCAATCCTACAATGGCAGCTTTTAAAGATAAGAGCATGATGGATTATGGTTTTGGCTTTTCACTTGGAAATCAGCTAAACGGGGAAAAACTCACCTGGGGATATAATGCTGTATTCTCCTATAAAAATAATACAGAGTTTTATGAGAAAGCTGAATATGGCAGATATGGCTTAGACGGCGATCCCGGAGTTTATGAAATGGATGTGAGGGAATTACAGAAAGGTGATTATGGTGTAAGCAATGTTTTATGGAGTGGACTCGCCGGTTTGGCAGCAAAAACAAAAAATTCAAAATTCCGGCTTTATTTCCTTCGCCTTCAGAATGGAGAATCTAAAGCTGGTATTTTTGATTACAGCGGTTCCGACCAGGGAAGTATATTCGAAAGTTTTCAGCACAACCTCGACTATTCAGAACGCGCTTTAACCAATATTCTTTTAGATGGTAAACATTCATTAAAAAACGATAAATGGAACATTGAATGGAAACTATCTCCCACCTTGTCGTCAATGTACGATCCCGATATCAGGTTTACCCGATATGTTGTTTCTGAAGGCAACTTTGTCATAGGTACTGAATCCGGGTTTCCAGAAAGAATATGGCGTAACCTGGAAGAGTTTAATCTCTCGGGATTGGTTCATGTTACTAATGATTTTCAATTGCGAAGCCAACCAGCTAAACTAAAATTTGGAGGAGGTTATACTTTTAAAGAAAGGGATTTTGTTGTTCGCAACTATGCTTTAAATATCAGGAATGTAACGTTAACCGGTAATCCTGATGAATTGTTCTATTCAGAGAATCTCTGGCCGCAAAATGGCAGCGTTTCAAGTGGTACAACCTATGAGGCACCCTTCATTCCTGTAAATCCTAATCAGTTTAATTCTACCATAGCTTCAGCCAGTGGATTTGCATCACTCGAAATGAGCCTGGTGAAAGCATTGAAAACTATAGTTGGAGTTAGACTTGAGAATTTTGTGCAGCGTTATACCGGCCAGGATCAGTTGGGTACGAAAGTACTTGATAACGACAAAGTGCTCGATAATGTCGACTTGTTTCCAACAATAAGTGTTATTTACGGCTTTTCAGAAAAACAAAATCTGCGAATGGCATTTGCTAAAACCATCGCCCGCCCATCCTTTAAAGAGCTTTCATTTGCCGAGATCTATGATCCTATTACCGGCCGTACATTTATTGGTGGACTGTTCCGTGATGCAAATGATATTGCAGGTATTGAATATTGGGATGGCAATCTTATAAGTACAGATATTTATAATTTTGATCTCCGATGGGAAAATTATTTGCCCGATGGACAAACCTTCTCGTTTGGAGGCTTTTATAAATACTTTATTAATCCTATTGAGATCGTTCAGTTTGCTACCCAAGCCGGAGCTTTTCAGCCCAGGAATGTAGGAAATGGTAGTGTGCTTGGGTTTGAATTTGAAGCACGCAAAAATTTCTTTTTTATCCATCCATCCTTAAAGAATCTGAATTTTACAGCAAATTTCACTGTCACCAAGTCACGCATCGAAATGAGCAAGACTGAGTATGATTCAAGGCTTGAAAATGCACGAACAGGAGAAACAATTGATTCATATCGCGTTATGGCTGGACAATCACCCGTTATTGTTAATTGCGGGTTTAGCTATTCGGGCAGTGAAAAGGGATTTTGGAAAGGATTTGAAACTGGAGTATTCTATAATGTTCAGGGACAAACACTTCAATATGTTGGGATTGCTGACCGCCCTGATATTTATGCCAGACCATTTCATAGCCTGAATTTCAATGTCGACAAAAAATTTGGTGAACAACAGCGGATCCAAATAGGACTGAAAGTTGAGAATATCCTGAATGATGTTAATGAATCCGTGTTTGTTTCATACAATGCTGCTGATCAGTATTTTACAAGGCTTTCTTCGGGTACAACCTTCTCTCTGAGGCTTTCTTGTAATTTGTTTTAACTAAGCCACAGCCCTACTGTTCTAATTGAATAAAATTGTTTATCTGAAACAGATGTAAACATACAATTGTTAAATGCATGTCATTTTTATAAATAGGAATGCATTTAAATTTAGTCTTAGCTGATAAAAGTGAATTGATTTTGGTTATTGCTATTCCGGTACTTACTGGATCTGCGTACATACCTCGATGGTCAGAATAATGGATTGTGGTTTACTTATATCGAAGCCGGAATAAAGCTATCAGATGCTTATTACCATCACAATAAAAATTATGGAATATGGCGTGTTTGGGACGAAAACGGAAAACTCCGCTACGAAATGTATTACAGCAACGGCGAAAAAACAGGCATCTGGAGGATTTGGGATGAAACCGGCAAACTTACCAGCGAACGCAATTACAGTTCGAATTGAGGACTTTATTCACAAGCAGGATTGTTAATGGCCGGTTAGTTTCGTAGCTGAAAAATGCTAAAACCTGGCAATAAACTCAATGGTAAACCTGTCGAAATGATTTACATTGTATTTTTTAAAATATTTTTCATAGTTCAGCCTGATTTCCGCTTTAAAGGGTTTGAGCTCAAATCCGAAATTTACTCCGGCAGTTATGCGTTCAGCTATCTTGCCGATATCATTAGTTTCCCTGCCCATAAAGTCCCACCTTACAACAGGACTTATCATTTGAATCATTTTTGCCCCGGTATTGAAATTATAATACGAATGTATGTAGAATCCGTATTGGTCGAGCACGGCTGAAGCAGAATCCGTGAAATGACGATGAATGTATTCGCTTTCAACCAGGAGTTTATCAGTTTGGTAGCGGATTTCAGCTCCATACATGGTGAGTTCTTTTTCAAGTAGAGTTGATCCCTGGTAAAAATTCCCTGCTAACCGGATATTTTTCAATGGTTCGAATAATAACCGCGCTGAATAGTTGGGTCTGCTGATCCATTGGGGATTATTGTTACCTGTTCCGTTCATAGCCGCAACCCATACATCGAAAGGAATGTGAAATTTAAACCGGTAATTTACAACAAAGCCAATATCGCGTAAGCCATCGTTTGTGTATTTGGAAACAAATGACCGGTTGGCAAAAAAATTCTCAACAGGACTTCTCAGATAATCAGTGCCAAAAGGGACTTTTCTCTGTCCCATATACACATCCAGATTTTCAAGCGGGGTAATTTTTACAAAAGCATCAAGCATCTTGATTTTACCTTCGTCGGACAAATCTACTTCAATACGGTATCCGACATATTCATTGATATTCCCTCTCGCTCCGAACCGGGCATTACGAACCTCAAACCGCATCATTTTACTTTCGAGATCAAGTTCAGCCTTGGTTTTAAGTGCTATGTCAATTTTAGGTAAATATAGAATTCCGGATGCCTGTTCTTCAGTTGTTTGGGCGCCAGCAGTATAAATGCTTACTACCATTATCAGAAGGAGAAAAAGTGATTTACGAAGCATCCGGGATATTTTGCGCAAAAATATCGAAATTTTGAGATCATTTTAACACAGCCTGATAATCTTACTCACAATATGTTAATACCTTTTTCATATTCTCTTTATATTGAAGGTTTACTTTTGAGAAACATCTTTTTATGGGAAACTCAGCTAAAATCGAAAAGAACAAATATATAATGCAGGAAAATCCCAGCGGTTTCCACTTTCATATTCCCGAATTTCACAGGCTGCGTTTCCTCAATTATAAAGCCGTCAACATTGTCTCAAGAATTCTCTTGTCACTTTTTACTGATTTTTACCCTACTCTGAAACGCTAATCCGGTAGCATGAAGAAACAAAAACGGTCAATCGACATACTTGTAATTTCCGATATTCACCTGGGCACATTCGGATGCCACGCTAAGGAACTCCTGCACTATTTAAAAAGCATAAAACCAAAAGTTGTTGTATTGAACGGTGATATAATTGATATCTGGCAGTTCAGTAAAACATACTGGCCTAACAGCCATATGAAGGTTATCAAACACCTTATAAACTGGATGGGTAAAGGTGTTAAAACCTACTACGTTACAGGCAACCACGATGAAATGCTGCGTAAGTTTGAAGGACTTAAAATGGGTTCGTTGAACGTTGTAAATAAAGTGGTTCTAACATTACCGGATGGCAAAAAGGCATGGGTATTTCATGGCGATGTGTTTGATATAACCATGCAACATTCAAAGTGGCTTGCTAAGTTGGGATCGGTTGGATATGATGTTCTGATCCTGATCAACCGATTTTTTAATTTTATTTCCGAAAAAATCTTTAAGAGAGGCAAACTGTCTTTATCCAAAAAGATAAAAGAAAGCGTAAAAACTGCCGTTTCATATATTAACGACTTTGAACAAACAACTGCGGATATTGGAATCAGCAATAACTATGATTATGTAGTCTGCGGTCATATTCATCATCCCGAAATCAGGGAAATCCATAATGCCGAAGGCCACATTACTTATCTGAATTCAGGCGACTGGGTCGAAAATTTATCGGCGCTTGAATTTTCAAACGGCGAATGGTCTGTCTACAGATTTAATGATACTGATAAAGCAGATATGCTTAAGGAAATTGATGAAGAAATAGCTGAACTGACTAATAACCAGCTTTTTGATAATATGCTTCACGAATTTAATATGATGCGTCAATGAGGATTTTATATGCAATTCAGGGAACAGGAAACGGGCATCTGAGCAGGGCAAGGGATATTATTCCTGTGTTGCAGAAAAATCATGATGTCGACTTATTGATAAGCGGCATTCAGGCAGATGTCGAACTACCTTATCCGATTAAATACAGGTTTAAGGGACTAGGGTTTATTTTCGGGGCTAAAGGCGGAATTGATCTTGTTGAAACATATAAGAAAAACTATATTAAAGTTTTACTTTCCGAAATTAACAGCCTTCCGGTTCAGGAGTATGACCTGGTAATCAATGATTTTGAACCTGTGTCGGCCTGGGCTTGTTACCTCAAAAATGTAAAATGCATTTCTATCAGCCACCAGGCTGCCGTTTTAAATAAAAAAGCGCCAAAGCCCGATGATGGGGATATTATCGGTAAAGCAATTCTGAAAAATTATGCACCTTCGGATGCCAAATACGGATTCCATTTTAAATCGTATTCCGAAAATATTTTTACCCCTGTCATACGCAGCCAGGTTAGGGAGCAGCCCCTTGAAAATAAAGGCCATTTTACGGTTTACCTTCCCGCTTATGACGATAAACGTATAGTAAAAGTGTTGAAATTATGTGGAGGCGCACAGTGGCAGGTTTTTTCGAAGCACAACAAACTGATGGCCGGTTACGGAAATATCACGGTACAGCCTATTGATAACGAAGCCTTTATTAAAAGTATGGCATCTTCCGAAGGCATACTTTGTGGTGCCGGTTTCGAAACTCCGGCTGAAGCTCTTTTTATGAAGAAGAAACTGATGGTAATTCCCATGAAAGGGCAATACGAGCAGCAATGCAATGCAGCAGCATTAAAGGAAATGGACATACCGGTGTTAAAAAGCCTTAAACCGGATAATGCTGAAAAAATAAAAAACTGGATTAAAACAGGTAACTTTATAGAGGTAGATTATCCTGACAACACAGAGGAAATAATCAATAAAATACTTTTTGCACACGGAACTGTTCCTGATCAGCGGGTAGTTGTTGAAAAACAGTATACCGTTAAAAAATTCCGGAATCTTATCCTGAAGAAGATAATAGCACAGATTTAAAACGGTTAGATGAAGATTGAGGATAAGAATTTCGGCCCTGATTTCAAATGGGGCGTATCAACTGCAGCCTACCAGGTGGAGGGAGCGTGGTATTCCGACGGGAAAGGTAAATCCATATGGGATGTGTTTTCAAATACCGGGGGAAATACCTATAAAGATCAGAATGCAAACATTGCCTGCGATTTTTACCGGCGCTATACACATGATATTATTCTGATGGCAAAACTCGGGATTCCGAACTTTCGGTTTTCTTTGTCGTGGAGCCGCATCATCCCCAATGGAACCGGTAAGGTTAACCCTATAGGCATTGAATTTTATAATCGTGTTATTGATTTTTGCCTCGAAATGGGTATTGAGCCATGGATAACATTATATCATTGGGATCTGCCACACGAACTCGAAAAAAAAGGGGGATGGACCAACAGGGATATCATTGGTTGGTTTGGGGATTATGTGGCGTTATGCATCAGGTATTTTGGGGATAGAGTAAAAAACTGGATGATACTCAACGAACCTATGGTGTATACGGGCGCCGGCTACTTTTTAGGTGTTCATGCGCCCGGACGAAAAGGACTGAACAGCTTCCTGGCAGCTACGCATCACTCGGCCATGTGCCAGTCCGAAGGCGGAAGAATAGTTCGCTCTTTGTTAAATGATGCACATATTGGAACTACATTTTCATGTTCCTATATTGAGCCTTTCGGGCAATCAATAAACGACGGCATGGCAGCTTTCCGTGTCGATGCCCTGCTTAACCGTTTGTTTGTCGAACCACTGGCAGGGCTGGGTTATCCTGTGGCAGATCTTAAACTACTGCAACGCCTGGAGCCATATATAAAAGATGGTGACGAAAGCAAGCTTGCTTTTAATATGGATTTTATTGGCGTTCAGAATTATACCCGTGAAATGATCTCCCATTCGCACTTTACACCTTTGATTTGGGCAAAAGTGATTGGTGCTGATAAACGAAATGTTGAAACCACCGATATGAACTGGGAAGTTTACCCTGAGTCAATGTATGAAATGCTGATGAAATTCGGGAAATACAAGAACTTTAAGGAGATAATTGTAACTGAAAATGGTGCTGCTTTTCCTGATATTCTGGCTGATGGTAAGATACATGACGAAAAAAGGATCAGTTATCTGGATCAATATCTGAAACAAGTATTAAGGGCCAAAAATGCTGGGGTAAAAGTGAATGGATATTTTGTTTGGAGCCTCACCGATAATTTCGAATGGGCCGAAGGATATAAACCCAGGTTTGGATTGGTTTATGTTGATTTCGAAACCCAGGAGCGGGTGATTAAAGATTCAGGATATTGGTACAGCAACTTTTTGACTAACTGCTGAGTTCTCTACCAAATGATATAATTTACCTATAGATCAGGCAAGTATGAGATTTCAAAGCTTTTCCACAAAAAAAAATCCTGAGATTAAGAACCCAGGATTTTGAATATGTAACCGGTTAAGGTTGCAATTTATTTGAATTTACCTCACCATTTTCTGCAGAGTAGAAATCTTCATTTCTTTCCATTCGCGGGTTTTAAATCCTTCGGCAACAGCCAGTTTTGTCATTAAGTCCATCTCGCCGCCATCCGTATTTTCCATAAATGCTGCTAACTGAGCCGCGTCTTTATACATGCTTACTGTTATATGTGTGCCGTAAGCTTCGCTTCCTGCGGGTAAAATAGCCCGAAGCATCTGCCATGAACCTTTTTTACCTTTGGTAACCATATCCTGATGCCAGGGTTTAAAAATTTCGGATTCAGCTTTTTCGTAACCTTCATCCAGTAGTTTCATAATATCCAAAGTTGCTATTGTACCTACTTTCATCTCAAATGAATCTTTAGTTTTATCTGCTTGTTTTAAATATACCTGGTGTGCAATATTCCGCGACCTGGCTGTTTTGTCATACATAGCATTCAACTCCTTTTCTTTCATGTCGGGATAGGCTTTTTTAACATAGTTGCCTACATCCCATGAAGCAGAAGCCTGCAACATATCTTTTAGGCTCGAAAAAAGTGTTACTGTCATATACTGAGAACCTTGTTCGGTTCCGGCCGGAGAAAGCGACCACATATCCCAACCCAGTATTGTTTTATCAGCAACCCGTTGTTTATGAATTCCCGACCAGAATTCCTCCACCTGCCAGTATTCAGATTCATGTTCATCATTAACCTGCATAAATTCAAACAATAAATACAATTGTTCCGAATTCTCCTGTGCATTAATACGAATGGTCATAAAAATAACCAACGCCAGCGTAATCAGTTTTTTCATGGTTTAAGGTTTTTGGTTAATATTGAAATATAGAACATAAAAACGTATATAATGTTTAACATATGTACAGTATAATTAATTGAATATCAATTTTATTGAAACCAAAGGCTTGAGTGTTTTTATTTTAATTTGTTTCAGCATATCTCACTAACGCTAAAATGACGTTATACATGCAGGTGCAACGGGTAGGCTTGTATCTTTGTTTGGGAAAAAATATTTGACACC
>JAIFMH010000264.1 GCA_020048595.1 Bacteroidota bacterium
TGAGCGATCCCGCTGAGTAATCCCGATGAGGATATAGTGGTCGAACTTTATTTACAAATGTATTGTGATGAAAACTAAGAACCAGTGTTACCTTCCATTTCAGGAAGCTATCATCTTGATTTCCATTTTCTTAGAAACGGATTATAAATCCGAAACTCTCTCCAGCGGGATTACAAATCCCGCTGAGCATTACAAATCCCGATGAGCAATCTTGCTGAGCGAAAAAAAATCCCTCACCGAAACAACATCGATGAGGGATTTCCAATTTTCACAAACTGGTTTGAACCATGAATTACATGTTGGTCAGCATTTTAGCATTCTCAACAATTACTTCATAAAAGTATCCTGCACCAAAATCTTTTTTAACGGCAACAACACCTTCAAAAATTACAACATCGCCGATTTTGGTAACTTCATTGGTTGTGATGGTAAGGTCAAAAGAACCTTCACTATTTGTTCCATCCTGAATGTGTACCCAGTTGGTTTTCATAATATCAGGACTGAATTTTACAACTTCACCTCTGATCTTAACGGTTTTACCTGCGTATGAATCTCTACTGGCATACAGCTCAGCAATTGTAATTCCACCTTCTGCTTTTTCAACTTTAATATCAGCTTTTGGAGAGGCTATTTGTTTGCCTTTAAGTGAGTCGGCCATAGTAATTTTAGCTACAATTGGCTGATCACTGAATTTGTCAACAAAAACGATAGAAGGAAATGTTCTTTTCAGCTCCTTGCTTACAAAGTTGTTCATCTCAATGCCCGGCTCGTAATAATAGGAATTGCCTTCTTTTACATCCTGTTTTGTAACAGCAATCCAACTTTCATTTCCATCTTCCGAAATACGGATATAGGTATAATTGCTTGTCTGGATCACTTCTTCAACTTTTGCTTTACGTACATTCGGTGCCAGGTTTTCGTCAGCAGTACTTTTTTGCTTACACGATGCAGCAAATACAATGATACCAGCCAACAGAATCAATAGATTTAATTTCATTTTCATCTTGTTATTTTTTAGGTTTTTAATTTGGGTAAGATGGAATAAGCCATTAATAATCATTTCTATGCGTGATAGCTTAGTGACATAGCTCGTTTCATGATACAGGTTTACTTTAGTGTTTTCTTAAATTATCTTATCGCTTTCAGTGTGCAAAAGTATTCATATTTGTGCATATTAACATGATTCTTAATAAAACATATTATTCAATAAATTTACAGAATAAGCTACCTCGTTATTTTTTGTTCCTTCTATTGCAAAATAAGTTAAGTTTACATTTTTAAGTACCCCTGACTATGAGCTGGATTTATGATTTACTGACCCAAGAATCAGTTGCTCAGACTATTATAATTTATAGTTTTGTAATAGCTATCGGAGTTGTACTGGGAAAGATCAAGGTGTTGAACATCTCGCTGGGAATTACTTTTGTTTTATTCACAGGTATAGCTGTAGGGCATTTCGGTTTTGACATTAACCATAAGGTGCTCGATATTGCGCGGGACTTTGGTTTAATTTTATTTGTGTTCTCGATAGGGATGCAGGTTGGCCCCGGATTTTTTGCGTCCTTCCGCAAAGGCGGAATCACGTTAAACCTCCTGGCAATGGGAGTTGTTGTGCTGGGAGCTTCAACAACTGTAATTCTGCATTTTATAACAGGTGTATCGATGCCCGTGATGGTTGGGATTATGTCGGGAGCTGTAACCAGCACACCCGGACTTGGAGCAGCCCAACAGGCTGTTAACGAAGTTTTCGCGGGCAGATCCGAATCCGTAATTCCTGATATCAGCCTGGGCTACGCCGTAGCGTATCCTTTTGGGGTGCTGGGCATTATCATCTCTATGCTTTTTATAAAGAGGATTACCCGGACCGACGTAAAAAAAGAACTGGTGAAATACAATGAGCTCCAGCATCCGGAAGAAGCATTGCCGGTACGAATAAGTATTCTGATCACCAACCCTGCAATTGAAGGAAGGAAGGTTCAGGATTTAAAGGAATTTATGAAACACGACACGGTTGTTTCGCGTATTTATCATGATGGTGAAGTGAGCGGTGTAACATCAGGCTCGGAACTTCACCTGGGTGACATTGTACATTTTGTTGCACAAAAAGGGGATGTTGCTGATCTGATCAGACAGTTTGGTAAAAAAAGTGAGATCGACCTGGCTAAACAACCCGGAAGATTGATGTCGAAACAGGTTTTGGTTACACTTGCCTCAGCTTCGGGCAAGTCGCTGGCAGCATTAAATCTGCGTTTGCGTTTTGGTGTAAATATTACCCGTGTTTACAGGGCTGGTATCGAGTTACTGGCTACGCCGGGGTTACGACTTCAATTGGGAGATAAAATTACGGTTGTGGGCGAGGAGAGTGCGATTGAGAATGTCGCTCAATTGCTGGGAAATTCACTCAAACGATTGAATGAACCTAATTTGTTTCCTATATTTATCGGGATCCTGGTTGGTGCTTTACTTGGCAGCATTCCGCTGGCAATTCCCGGAATGCAAACCACATTTAAACTTGGACTTGCCGGCGGACCATTGATTGTAGCTATTTTACTGAGTAAATACGGGTATAAATTATCGCTGGTTTCGTATACAACACCAAGTGCCAACCTGATGCTGCGCGAAGTGGGAATTGTACTTTTCCTGGCAAGTATCGGGCTGAAAGCAGGCGAAAACTTCATTCCGACATTGTTGAGCGGAGATGGATTAACCTGGATTGGCTACGGCGCTCTTATTACATTGGTTCCAATACTGATAACCGGGATATTTTCGGCAATGGTATTAAAACAAAGTTTCTTCGAAACATCCGGGCTACTGGCTGGAAGCATGACGGATACACCGGCTCTTGCATTTGCCAATTCAATAGCCCAATGCGAAGCTCCGGCAGTAGCTTATGCCACGGTTTATCCGATGGTAATGTTTTTAAGGATTGTGATAGCGCAGTTGCTGGTAATGCTGTTTGCATAAGAAATCGAATTTTGTAAAGGCAATTTAAATTGTTTGAAATCAGGATTAAAAATCCCGGACTCTTAAAAGCGGGATTAAAAATCCCGCTGAGCAGTAATAGAGCAATTGCTGATAATGCTGTTTGCTTAAGCGATCAGATTTTTAAAAGGCTTTTTAAATTGTTTGAAATCAGGATTAAAAATCCTGGACTCTTAAAAGCGGGATTAAAAATCCCGCTGAGCTGTAATAGAGCAATTGCTGATAATGATGTTTGCCTGATCAGACTCCTGTTATTTTTATATTTTCTAAAGAAAAACAAAAACATCTTTTGCCCAATCATCATAAACTTTGTAATTTTAATGTTGCAATTACTTATCCTTCATTTGTTTAAAAAATGTTTAAAATCATAGTATGAAAAGTCTTATCAATTCAAACAGAATTTTTATTGCAATACTTATTTTAGCCGGAATTGCCTTGCTCACCGGTTGTGCCAACCAGGAAACAGTAACACCTTGCCTTACTGGCCATACTTATGGTTTTCTTGGTGGCTTACTTCATGGTTTTATTGCGCCTTTCGACCTGATTGCCATGCTGTTCCGCAACGATATCACAGTTTATGCGCCCAATAACAATGGTGCCTGGTATGCATTCGGGTTTTTAATCGGAAGCGGAGGATGGGGTTTCTTTGGAGGGAACAGATCGTCGAAGAAAAGAGGATAGTTGCTGATGTGTGATGTGCAACTTGTGATGTGCAATGTTGAACGTGCAATGTGCTATGGCAGATTTGGAAATGGGGTATATTAAATTCAGGATATAAACAATTATCCGCAGTCCATTTCTTTATGCTTTATAAATCCGGCATCCGACATTATTTACTCAAGGCTCAATCCATAACACCGAATTTCCGGTACCATGCTCATTTTCTTCCCATGCATCGTTAGCCGGATCAATCAGCCAACTGCCATCGACAATAAATTTATAGGTGTATTTTCCCGGTTTCAGGAAAACCGTGTAAGTCCATGCTCCATCTTTCCTGATCATCTTGTAACTGCTTTCGTTCCATCCGTTAAAACTACCGGTTACAAAAACATTTTCCGCATCAGCAAACTGTTTGAGCGTGAATGTATAATTGGGTTTGACAGTAATACAGGAATTTACAAAATTACCGGTGCCTGTAGTCACAGGATTCGCCGGATCAGGCATCCATTTACCATCGACAATAAATTTGTATTCATAGTTCCCACCTCCGATAACATAGGGCAGCTCCCAACCAGCAGCACTTTTATCCATTAGCAGCTCAGTGGTACTCCAGTTGTTAAAACTACCCGAAAGAATAACTTTTTCCGCCGTTTTATACCCATCAAGTTTAAATACTATTGTATCGCCAATTCCTAAAAATGAATTCAGATTCCCGTTTGCATCTTTACGGATATTGCTGTTGGCCGGATCAGGAGTCCAGGTTCCATCAACGATGAATTTATATGCATGAGTTCCTTCTTCAAGGTATAACGGCAGGTTCCATCCGCCTGGTACCCTGTTCATTTTCAGGTCTTTTCTATCCCAGCCATTAAAACTGCCGCTTACATAAACTTTTCGTGCGTTGGTATTACCTTTTAATTCAAAAACATGGTTGTAACAGTAAATAACTGAATTTGAACCGGATGCTCCGTCGTTCTCTTTCAACAGGTTATCAGGATCACTAATCCATTTACCATCAATGATATATTTATACAGATATCTGCCCGGAGCAAGCTTAATACTAACTTCCCAGCCGGTTTTGGTTTTTTGCATGGGAAGTTCCATTGTACTCCAATTGTTAAAAGAACCACTCAGGTATACCTTCCTGTTTTTCTGGTATCCGGGCAAGTAAAATTGAGCATATCCATTTTCATATTTCACATTCGGCTCATTTTTGAATTTATTAATTCCATATTTCTTAGGGACAGAAAAAATAGGAATTCCAGCAATAATCGGCTTAATAAACCAATTGTCGTCCAGGAGAAAAACATCATCGGGTTGATAAGAACCCGGGGACGTAGAAACAGGCTTTGACAGTTCAACAATATTTTCGTTTATACTGATAACCTCCCAGGTGATGCTATCGGCTACAAAAGGCGACTCACCTTTAAAAGCTTGTTCGATGAGTAAACTATCCAGGCTGAAGAGAACAGAGATTTCTTTTTTCTTAGTATCCGTCCAACGTTTGTCGAGCTGAAAAAATATCCTTCCGTTGTTGATATAGCATACATTATCAGGCTTATTTTGAGCTATACCACCCAGAATCTGAGAAAAAAGAAAGAAAATAAGGAAAAATCGTATACTGTATTTCATTTCTTCTCTCCCTTCTTTATGCTGAAACTAATTTCATTTTTCCTGAAATTAAAACAGAAGATTCCCTTTTGCCAGAAATCGTACCCAAGCATCCCGTCAATTGAACATCCATAGGATTCACACATTACATCCAGACTGGTAACCACAGTTTGCATACCACCAAACTGTTGATTGCCAAATTCGAATTCTTTCATTGTTCCATAAAGCACTTCCACGGAAGCAGCACCGGCACCACCCATACCCGACCGACGGTTGATCTGAATTGTACTCATTACTTTTTTAGAAACATCGCAGCTGATCACATTGCTTTCAGCTCCTGTATCAAGGCAGAAATTTAAAATCTTATCTCCAATCTTTGCTTTTACCAACATGATATTATACTTTGTTTCCATATTTTGTGTAAAGTCGTACTTGTTTACAGTTGATTGAGGATCAAGCCTGTTCCCCTGTTTATCAATACGAATAAGCTGTAACTCACTGTTATTCGCATCAAAAATCACTTCGAAATTATCAATCATATTAAGGCCAAAAAGGCCCAGGATTTTAATTCCTCTTTTGTTTTCTATGTGACCGAGATCGAAAAGATCAGCTGCAACATTTTCGTAATACAGGTCCGAAATCTCAATCCGCTTTACCACTGTTCTTATGATTTTTTCTGATGAACCTGTTATTCCTCCACCGGCAGGCTTCTCATCACCAGCATATTTCCTGAAATAGGTTTTATTTAAAACCAATCCTGAAGCTCCTGTATCAAAAATCAGGTTCCCAACCTGACCGTCTATCCTGGCTTCGATAAGGAATAACCTCCCTGCGCGCTTTAACGGGATGGTAATCGATTGAAAATCGCCCAAAGGCTCATCACTCCTATTCGCTAAATCGAAAACAGGACAAGCTGATAGTACCCGGGGAAAATAAATATCGTCAGGAATATCAGCAAAAACGTTGATTTTTAGCAGTATCAAAGCAATTACAAGTAGAAAAACTACTTTATAACCGTAAAAGCCTGTTCTTTTGACTGATAAAATTCGCATATGTTTAAAATGATTACGAAGTTACTAAATAATTACAATTTCGGGGTGAACATAGTATTTTTCGAAAAAAGGATAGGCTAAAACATGCGTCAGCATAAAATAAAATACAGTCTGAATACAATTGTTATTTCTGCATTTCGGTTCATTTCCCGAATCAGATACGCAACAAAATTGAAAGATCCAGTAAGTCGCAACAAAAATTATCTGTCAATACCTGTCAACGGGCATCATAAAACGAGCTGTCGGACTACGAACCGGAATTCCTTTCAGAATTAGAGATTGAAAAAAAACAGGATAAAAAAAAAGGTATAACGAATCAGGCTATACCTTTATAGAGAAAAAACAGATTTTTAATATCGCGTAAAGCTATTCAGATTACCTCTAATTTGTAGAGAGTCAGAATGACTATTCTTTTATCAGCCCTTCTTTTTTAAGTTGAGAGATCATCAGTTTAGAGTAATCTTTCATTAAACTCTTGATATCTGATGGGTTGAAAGCATCCGATTGTATTGAACTTATAAGCTGATCGGATGCCAGGTCGTAGAAATTGGTTTCAAAATAAAAAGTTCTGTTAACAATAGTATACCCCGGCTCTTCCACATAATTAAAATAGTAATAAGCATAGCGGTTATAACAATCATAGAAAGAATGTTCGACCGGATAATATACAGTAGCCGGCTGATAACTCTCATCTGTTTTAATATCCATCAATGCAACTGTATATACACCATCACAACCAGTTGCGATGATAGCTTGTATTAGTTGTTCCCTGGTATTATTCGTATCGGCTAAAAATGCAGCAGAAAATACATCGCTGCTTTTCACAGCTTTACGTCCCCGTGATTCAACCACTTTTGCCAACTCGTTTTCAACGGCTATTTTAGCATTGAGATCATGGGCAAACGCGATAATAAATATCGATTCATAACGCTCTTTGGGTTTCACATCCGGGTTTACCCAGGAATTTGTAACCTGTTGTGAAGGTGTACAAGCTGACATAACCGCCAAAAGCAGTAAAGCAAAAACTATGTTTTTCATCATAATCTACTTTATTTTAAATATCAACCCTCCATTAAAGCCAAAGGACCAGATTGGAATATACCCCGTTAAGCCAACACCTGAACCACCGGTACCCCAATACATGCTACCCCCGGTACTTGTAACAGGTAATGAGAGGTTTGTCTGTAAACGTATCCCGATTTTCTCTGTGGCCATAATTTTTACCCCGAGGTCGAAACCAAAGGAAAATTTAGTAATTGTACTGAACGAATCATCCGGCGAACCTAACCAACCAGCTCCAAGGTTTAATCCGGAAAATCCGGTTACTTTATCTGATGCCGGGAACAAGCGCTGGCCGCCAATAAACATATAATTAACTGCAACGGGCACTGGTTCAAATATGAAGTTGTTGTACGTTGAATATGCCTCTCCGGTGGTTTCGTAACGGTAATAGGAAATCTCAATAGCATTGTATTGAGTGGCTGCAATTGTTAAAGCGCCGCCATATGTAAATCCATCGTTAATCCTGGCTTCCCCGTTAGTAATATTAACTGTGCTTCGGAAAGTATATCCGAAAAGTGGTGTAAGCTCAACACTCTGGCCTGTAGAGGCTAATGAGAATACTATAATTAGTAAAGTGGCAAGAAAAGTAGTTTTCCCTTTCATAGTTCTGGAATTTAGTTCTGAATAATAGAGTTTAATTTCAAAGATACTCATTTATAAAGTATTTGATTATCCGATAGATAAAATACTTATTCCTAAGTACTGCTTGTGCCAAATCAAGGCGGGTTATCATGTTTATTTCAGAATCAGCATATTTTTTTTATAATTTGAAAGCTTGCCAGTAAGTGATTTCATTTATCCAGATTCCCTATCTAAATTTATGTCAGAAATCAGTTATTTTTTTTGTACATTTGGACAGGAATTAACCATATCTAGCCACTATGAAAACCATATTTTCGTCACTTTTAGTGCTTATAATGTCCGTGTTAAGCTTTCCTGCTTTTTCGCAGACAGAAAACGATACAACATTATTAGGCTTGCCGGGAGATAACCTGGATCTTTTTGCGGTTTTGGATCTTTTCCAAAAATCGAAGACCATTGAGGAATTTGAAAAATCATTAAATGACACAAAAACCGGAATCAATAACCTTGATTTGAATCTGGATGAAAAAATTGATTTCATAAAGGTTGAGACCAAGCAAAAGGACAAGGATTTTACATTTATTCTCACGGTCGATGTAACGGAAAAAGAGAAACAGGATGTTGCCGTTATTTTAGTTTCGAAAGATAAAAATGACAAAGTAACCATGCAGATTGTAGGAGATAAAGATTTGTATGGTAAGGACTATGTTATTGAGCCCAAACCAGCAGCTCCTGCTGCTACTCCTAATCCCGGGTATACCGGTGGAGTACCTGTTGATGTAACTGTAAAGACGGCACCCACTACCGTTGTTGTAGTTGAGTCAGCACCAATTGTACAATATGTTTATTCACCAGTATACGTACCTTATTATCCTCCTTATTATTACGGATACTATCCTCCGTATTTTGCAATGGCTACGGTAGTTGCGGTTGGAATTTACCGACATAATCATTATTATTACCATGGCGGATATCATGGTGGATATCATGGCGGTTATCATGGTGGCGGAAATACTGTGGTGATTCATAATACCAATAACTATAATAATTACAACAATTCAAGGAATACGTCCAATACGGTGAACCGTAATAATACCAGTGGTAATTATGGTGGAAACAGAGGGGGAGCCTCTACGCGTCCGTCAACCGGTACTTCGCCATCAACGCGTCCGTCTACCGGTACTTCGGCATCAAAGCGTCCGTCAACCGGTACTTCGGCAACAACGCGTCCGTCAACCGGTACTTCAGCATCAACGCGTCCGTCAACCGGTACTTCGGCAACAACCCGTCAAACCACATCTCCATCAACCCGTCAATCAAGTAGTGCCGGTGCATCAACACGCCAGGCAAGTCCAAACTATTCCTCCCAATCCAAGCCTTCATCATCGTCTTCGGCGGGAGCATCCCGTACCAGGAGCAGCGGCAGTTCAGGTTATAGTGGTGGTGGAAGTTCAAGAAGCAGCGGCAGCTTTAGTGGCGGAGGCTCCAGAAGTGGCGGCGGAGGAGGAGGCAGAAGGAGATAATTAATCTATTCTTATTGAAAGGTTAAACACGATCTTCCTTCAATATTCCAATTTACTAAAAACATAAATTTATCCCTGGCAGCAGAATATGTTGCCGGGGATTTTCTAAGTATATTTTGAGTCTATATTTAGGGTCTGTTGAAAAACTCAACCGAAATAAAGATTGGTTTTAGATTCCGGTGCTCTGCACCTCAACTCACGCGCATTATTAATAGCCTACAGATATTGCGCCACGCTGTGGCTTCAAATAATCGCAATAAATGCAATAGAAAAGGTGCAGCGCACCGAAATATTTGTAGGAATAAGGAGATAATAACATACAAGGTGCAGTGCACCGCAATCTCTGATGCATGGTTTTTTAAACATATTGTTCATTTTCCTTGCATTTGACAGAAGCCTATTACATCTTATTATATTGACTATATGATTGATATGCGTTTTTCAGCAGACCCTAAATAAAAAAGCTGTCCGAAAAAACGTTTCGGACAGCCCTATTTAAAAATATATTCCCTGGGTTGTTATTTAACCGGCATATCTGAGGCACTCATTTCTCTTACACTGAAATAACTACCATCTCTTTTCTCAAACATAACCATGTAATTCCCGGTATTAATGGCCGTATTGGTTGAGTCAACAACTTTATACGATCCAATTTCAACTACCTGATTGCCATCACTTGACGGGAAAACTTCGTTAGTGGTAAATGAAATCTTATTGGAGTTTGAACTTAAATCAGATTTTAAAAATTCCACAATTGCCTGTTTGCCTACTAAAGGCGCTCTGTTTTGATAAAAAGTTGTTGCATCATCAGCATAATAGCCAATATCTTTTAATTCTCCGGTATTGTAAATCTCAGCAAATGCATCTTCCTTAGCCTGGATTTCTTTTTTGATTTGCTCTTTGTCAATCACTACGGCTTCTGTGTCTGATTTCTTTGGAGTGCAGGCAAACACTAAGGCCATTGTGCATCCAAACAATACTCCCTTTAAAATTTTGCTTTTCATGTTTTGTGGGTTTTAAATTACGTTAATTTTCAGCTTCAACTGATGCTATTCCGGCTTACCTCGCATCCCAACCCCCGCCAAGAGCTTTAAATAAATTTACAATTGCAATATTTTGCTGGGTTTGTGAAGTAGATTCGTTGAATTCAGCGGCAAACAGATTATCCTGCTGGATAAGCAATTCCAGGTAATTGGTATAACCGTCATAGTAGCGTGCTTCGGTAAGAACGTAAGCTTTTGCTGCTGCATCCAGGGCTAATTTATACGCCACATTTGCTTGTTTGTTAAGACGAAGCGATGCCAGCGAATTATCAACTTCGGCAAAAGCATTCAACACTGTTTTCTGATATTGGTAGTTGTATTGTTCAGTGCTATACCTCTGAGCTTCAACCCGTCGTTTGTTTTTACCAAACTCAAATACCGGGCCTAACAAGCTTCCGCTAATTCCATAGGCAAGTGAAGCCGGGTCAACAATTGTTCCCAGGTCAGGAGTTGCTGTTCCAAAAAAGCCGGTTAGGCTAATTGACGGGAAACGCATTGCCGTTGCCACACCAATTTGTTCAGTCTGTGCAATCAGAGTTTGCTCGGCGGCAATAATATCAGGCCTGCGCAGTAACAATTCAGATGGAATACCGGCAGGAATTTCGGGTGGCAGTTGCTGTTCGTAAATACTGTTTCCACGGGCTATTATACCTGGTGTGAGGCCTGTTAAAACCCTCAATGCATTCTGGGTCGAAATAACTTCGCTTTCAGCATTCGGAACAGCGGCCATTGCAACAGCCAGTTGTTGCTGAGCCTGAAGCTGATCCAATTCCGATACATACCCTTTGTTAAACCTCTCGGATATGGTTTTTAAGG